>CAYOJU010000120.1:0-8234 GCA_964404355.1 uncultured Sideroxydans sp.
GCAGAAGCCAGAGCAGCAACCAGCAGTTTGTTCTTAAGCATGGTGTTTCCTTTCTTTAAGTGTTTGTGTGTTTAAGTGGGATGACAGTATCCACGCCTACCTATCAGCAGAAACTGTGCCAGCGACCAAAACCCGCATGGATACTGGGTTTGCGGCTTATCGAGAAAATTACGCCTTGCGACAACGCACCAAGTGCATGCACAAAAACAGTGCAACGCACACAAGCGGTGCAACCCTACTCTTTGCTACACTACTGGTATATCAGTACATTTACTTAGGGGTTATTCACCATGATCAATACAAAATTTTTTGAAGAGATGTCTTCGAAGCTGAACGAAGCCGTCGCCAACAGCCCCGCCAGGGATTTCGAAAAGAATGCGCGTGCGTTGCTGGCGCAGGGTTTCTCCAAACTCGATCTGGTCTCGCGCGAGGAATACGAAGTGCTGGCACAACGCCTGGACAAACTGGAAGCCCGCATCGCCGCCATGGAAGCGCAACGCAAATAATAATGGGACTGGCTGTTTTATACAGTCGCGGCCTGGCGGGCATGGACGCCGCACTGGTCACCGTTGAGGTGCACCTCGCCAATGGTCTTCCACAATTCACTATCGTCGGTCTTCCAGAAGCGGAAGTGAAAGAAAGCAAAGATCGCGTGCGCGCTGCCTTGCAAAACTGCCAGTTCGAGTTTCCCTCCAAACGCATCACCGTCAATCTCGCCCCTGCCGACCTGCCAAAAGAGAGTGGACGTTTCGACCTTCCCATTGCGCTTGGCATTCTTGCTGCATCCGGACAGATACCTTCCGACCACCTGAACGATTACGAGTTTGCCGGAGAGTTGGCGCTGACAGGCGAGCTGCGAGCGATCCGCGGCGCACTGGCGATAACTTATCGCGCTGTTGATAGCGGACGCTCCTTTATTCTGCCCGCGGTCAATGCGCCAGAAGCCTCATTAGTGGAAAAGGCTGAGGTCTATCCCGCGCAATCGCTGTTGCAGGTCGCGGCGCATCTGGCCGGACGCGATGCGCTGACACGCCACATTCCCGACACAGAATCCATAGCACCGCACTACCCCGACCTGCGCGAAGTGAAAGGCCAGTCGCAATCCAAGCGCGCACTGGAGATCGCCGCTGCAGGCGGTCACAGTGTGTTGATGTCCGGCCCGCCCGGTACCGGCAAGAGCATGCTGGCCGCGCGCTTTCCCGGCATCCTGCCGCAGATGACACAACAGGAAGCGCTGGAAAGCGCCGCCATGCAATCGCTGGGCGGAATGTTTGAAGTGGAAAACTGGAAGCGCAGACCCTACCGCGCTCCGCACCATACCGCTTCTGCCGTAGCACTGGTTGGCGGCGGCAGCAATCCGCGCCCCGGCGAAATTTCCGTCGCCATGCACGGTGTGCTTTTCCTCGATGAGTTGCCCGAGTTTGATCGCGGTGTGCTGGAAGTGCTGCGCGAACCTTTGGAAAGCGGGCGCATCACCATCTCTCGCGCTGCCCGCCGCGCCGATTTCAAGGCGCAGTTTCAGCTCGTCGCCGCGATGAATCCTTGCCCCTGCGGCTATCTTGGTCATTACAATGGCAAGTGCCGCTGCACGCCGGATCAGGTATCGCGCTATCGCGGCAAGATCTCCGGCCCCTTGCTGGATCGCATCGACATCCAGATTGAAGTGCCCGCGGTACCACAGGAAGATTTGCTCAAGCAGTCGGACGGTGAAAGCAGCGCGGACATACAAGTCCGGGTTGAAGCCGCACGGCAACGACAACTGGCTCGGCAAAGCAAGCCTAACGCGCTGTTGTCCGTCACCGAAATCGATACTTGGTGCAAACCTGATGTTGAAGGTGAAGCGTTGTTGCGCCAGGCGATCACGCGCCTGAATTTGTCCGCACGCGCTTATCATCGCGTACTCAAGGTGGCGCGAACCATCGCCGATCTGGCGGACAGCGAGAATATCCACACCAAACACATTGCCGAAGCCGTGCAATACAGAAGAATGGACAGGCAGGCGTAATATAGCGAGGGATTGTTGAAAATTCAGGCATCAGGGAGGGGGCGTCATGGAATCGTTCATCTGGGATGAGCATTTTGTTACCGGCTTGACGGAAGTCGACAAGCAGCACCACCACCTGGTCGATGTCATCAACCAGTTCGGCGATTTGCTGACGCAACCGGAAAGCATCCCGTTCGACAAGGTCGAAACCGTGTTCGGGGAATTGGCGGCCTATTCCCAATATCATTTTGCCGAAGAAGAAATGTTGATGGATACGCTGAAGGTAGACCCTCACCACGTTGAACACCACAAGCACGAACACATCAATTTCTTGCAGGAAGTCACTCAGTTGCATGCCGCCATCTCGCCCCAGAAACCCGAGAAGGCGAAGTCCCTGCTGAATTTCCTCATTTACTGGCTGGCCTACCATATCCTAGGTTCCGACCAGTCCATGGCCAAGCAGGTCATGGCGATCCGCGCCGGCCAGTCGCCTGCCGATGCTTATCTTGCCGAAGAGCGCATGAAGGAAGGCGCAGTCGAACCCCTGTTGCACGCACTCAACGGGCTATTCCGGCAGGTCTCGGAAAGAAACCGCGAATTGCTGCTGTTGAACCAGACGCTGGAAGCCAGAGTTGTAGAGCGAACCGAAGCACTGGCCCATGCCAACAAGCAACTGGAGGAAATTGCCCTGACCGACGTACTCACCGGATTGCCCAACCGGCGCCATGCCATGCGGCAGCTTGAACTGGTCTGGAATGAATCTGTAAGTGAAAATACTCCATTGGCCTGCATGATGATCGATGCCGACGGCTTCAAACAGGTCAATGACAATTTTGGACACGACGCCGGAGACGAGGTGCTGCGACAGCTATCGAGAAACCTGAAGTATGCACTGCGCACCGATGACATCGTGTGCCGATTGGGAGGCGATGAGTTTTTTGCCATCTGCCCCCATACACAAGCAGAAGGGGCGACACAGCTTGCGGAGAAGCTGCGTCAGGCTATTGCGGCGTTGCGCGTGCCTGCAGGAAGGGGCGAATGGCGCGGCAGCATCAGCATTGGCGTGGCGGTACGCAAGCCCGGAATGACGCATTTTGATGAGTTGATAAAAGCGGCGGATGAAGGGGTTTATTGCTCCAAGAAGAACGGCCGCAATTGCGTGTCTGTTTCATCCTGAAAGGGCAGCCTTGCGGCTGCCCTTGTTCTTTTGATCAACCCACCTTCGGCAGATTTGCCAGCGATGCGCGAAGCAGTTCTTCCGGATAGCTATGGTCGTCCAGTTCACCGGCGAAATACTTGTCGTAGGCCGCCATGTCGAAATGCCCGTGGCCGGACAGGTTGAAGAATAACGTCTTCTTCTCTCCCGTCTTCTTGCAATTCAGCGCTTCATCGATACAGGCACGAATCGCGTGGTTGGATTCGGGCGCCGGGATGATGCCCTCGGTGCGGGCGAAAGTCACACCGGCTTCGAACGTCGCCAGTTGATGTACCGACACAGCCTCGATCAATCCCTCATGGTAGAGCTGTGACACCAGGGGCGAATCGCCGTGATAGCGCAGGCCGCCCGCATGGATACTTGGTGGCATGAAGTTGTGACCCAGCGTGTACATCTTCATCAGCGGTGTGAATCCGGCGGTATCACCGAAGTCGTATGCGTAAGTACCCTTGGTCAGTGTCGGACAGGAGGCCGGCTCCACTGCAACGAGGCGTATGTTCTTGCCCGCGGCTTTGTCGGCAAAGAACGGAAATGCCACGCCGCCAAAGTTGGAGCCTCCACCGCAGGGTGCGAACACCATGTCCGGATAGTCGCCTGCCTTCTCGAATTGCTTCTTTGCTTCCAGCCCGATGATGGTCTGGTGCAGCAACACGTGGTTGAGCACGGAGCCCAGCGCATAGTTGGTGTCCTCGCGCGAAGCGGCTTCTTCCACGGCCTCGGAAATCGCCATACCCAGCGAGCCGGGATTGTTGGGGTCTTTCGCAAGCACATCGCGTCCGGTTTGCGTTTCCATGCTCGGGCTCGCGAACACTTGTCCGCCCCAGGTCTGCATCATGGAGCGGCGGAACGGTTTCTGGTCGTAGCTCACGCGCACCATGAAAATGCGCACTTCCAGCCCGAACATCTGACCGGCCAGCGCAATCGACGAACCCCATTGTCCGGCGCCGGTTTCGGTAGAAAGGCGTTTGATGCCGGCCTGCTTGTTGTAGTACGCCTGCGGAATCGCGGTGTTGACCTTGTGCGAACCGGCTGGCGAAACGCCTTCGTATTTGTAGTAGATCTTGGCCGGTGTACCCAGCATGGCTTCCAGCTTGTGCGCGCGAAACAGCGGCGAGGGGCGGTACATGCGCAAAGCTTCGCGCACCGGTTCGGGAATCGGAATCCAGCGTTCAGCGGAAACTTCCTGCTCGATCAGCGCCATCGGGAAAATCGGCGTCAGCGCCTCCGGCCCGATGGGCTGTCCGTCCGGACCCAGCGGCGGGGTCGGCGGATTGGGCATATCGGCAACAACGTTGTACCAGTGCTTGGGAATATCAGATTCGTCCAG
This sequence comes from uncultured Sideroxydans sp., assembly GCA_964404355.1. Taxonomy (GTDB): domain Bacteria; phylum Pseudomonadota; class Gammaproteobacteria; order Burkholderiales; family Gallionellaceae; genus Sideroxyarcus. The sequence goes on from CAYOJU010000120.1 coordinate 4,528, forward strand.
CAGAAACTTGGTTTGCGGCATGTTCTCTCCTCACTTGTTATTAAATCACTTCACTTTTTGCAACTTTGTCTGCGCATTGCACCTGACGGAAAGGCCGCTGCCAGAGCCCCGGCGTAAATCCGGTCATCTGAACAAACGCGCCATCAATCCACCTTTCCCCGTCCCGGGGACGGGATTGTGCCGCAGGTATTCTTTCGCCGAGGCAACATAGTCGGCGTCGTCGTGCTTGAGATGGTCAAACAACCAGTTGCCGAGCAGGCTATCTGCATCCTTGAAAATATCTTCGCCCTTTTCAAATCTTGCCTGGTAATCGGCCATATGGCCGGCGAGCCGGACATGCGTTTTCTTGTGAGCCTCGGCAAAGGAGTATCCCGCTTTTTCCTGCAGGTTTTCTTCATAGCCAAAATGATAAGTCGCAAGGTCAACCAGTTCATTGATCAATTTGCCGAGTGTCTTGCGCGACTGGCCGCTCGCGTAGGCATCGAACAACCGGTTGATGCTGTCCGCAAGCTGGCGATGTTGCTGGTCGATCACCTCAATGCCGAGGTTGAAACTTTCATTCCATACAAGCTTGCTCATTGCTTCTCCATGCTTCTACGCCGCCATTCGCTGTCATTCTCCGGAATCTCCGGCGAGTTATGAAACCAGACCAACTGGTCATGACCCTGCATTCCTGTACTGCGGATTTAGCCAAACAGGCGGCCCAAAAATCCTTTTTTCTCTTTCTTCTGCAAATAGGCTTTCACTGATTCGACATAATCCGCATCGTCACGCTTGATGTGGTTGAACAACCAGGTCACCAGCAGGCTGTTCAGGCCCTTGCATACGTCCTCGCCCTTTTCAAAACGTGCCTGAAATTCGGATACGCGCACGGTGAACAGTTCATGCACTTTTTTATGCGATCTGCAAAACGGATAACTCGCCTCTTCCTGCAGACTTTCCTCAAAACCGAAATGCGAAATCGTGTAATCCACCAGATCGTTGATCAGGTAGCCGATCTCTTCGCGCGAATGGCCATTGGCGCGTGCATCATCCAGTTGATTGATGTATTCCACAATGCGGCGGTGCTGCTGATCAATGACGTCGATGCCAATGCTGAGCTGATCGGTCCACACGAATTTTGTCATTGATTTTCCCTGCGCTCGCCATTGAAACGCCAACTTTTCCGCCCTTTTCCCCGGTGGAACACTCAATAACCTGCCGAATGGTATTGATTATTGCGGGCCGCATCAAGCCGAAACAGGCCGCATGCTAAAATTCGCGTTCATTTATCGAGTTACGCACCATGAGCCAGACAACACACGCCATCGAACAGCTTCTGCAACAGCGCATCCTTATTCTGGACGGCGCCATGGGTACCATGGTGCAGCGCTACAAGCTGACCGAGGCGGACTATCGCGGGGAACGATTTGCGGATTGGCCGCGCGACCTCAAGGGAAACAACGACCTGCTGGTGATCACCAGGCCGCAGGTCATCAAGGCCATCCATTGTGAGTACCTGGCGGCAGGCGCAGACATCATCGAGACCGACACCTTCGGCGCCAATGCGACCACGCTGAAGGCGTACGGCATGGAATCGTTCAATTACGAGTTGAACAAGGCCGGAGCGAAACTGGCACGCGAAGCCTGCAATGAATACGCCACTGCCGACAAGCCGCGCTTCGTCGCAGGCGTGCTCGGCCCCACCGACAAGACTGCCACTATCTCGCCCGATGTGAACGACCCGGCAGCGCGCAACATCACTTTCGACCAGCTGGTGGCGGATTATTCCGATGCGACGCGCGGCCTGATGGACGGCGGCGCCGACCTGATCCTGATCGAAACCATCTTTGACACGCTGAACGCCAAGGCTGCGATCTTCGCTGTGAAGTCGGTCTTCGCCGAGCGCGGCACATCGCTGCCGATCATGATCTCCGGCACCATCACAGATGCCTCCGGCCGCACATTGACCGGCCAGGTCACCGAGGCTTTCTACAACTCGCTGGCACATGCCAACCCAATCTCCATCGGCCTCAATTGCGCGCTTGGCGCGGAAGAACTGCGCCAATACGTGGAAGAGATGTCGCGCGTCGCCAACTGCTACGTGAGTGCCCACCCCAACGCCGGTCTGCCCAACCCACTGGCTGAGTCCGGGTACGACGACACACCCGAGAACATGGCCGGGCAGATCAAGGAATGGGCGCAAAGCGGCTTCCTCAATATTGTCGGCGGCTGTTGCGGCACCTCGCCCGCGTTCATCAAGGCAATTGCCGAAGCGGTGAAGAACATCGTCCCGCGCGAGGTTCCGAGCAACCCGGTCGAATGCCGCCTGTCCGGCCTGGAGCCGTTCAACGTCGGCGATAAGTCGCTGTTCGTCAATGTGGGCGAGCGCTGCAACGTCACCGGCTCGGCCAAGTTCAAGCGTCTGGTGCTGGAAGCGCAATACGACGAAGCACTGGAAGTCGCCAAGCAACAAGTAGAGAACGGCGCACAGGTCATTGACATCAACATGGACGAAGCCATGCTGGACGGCGAAGCCGCCATGGTGAAGTTCCTCAACCTGATTGCGTCCGAACCTGACATCTCCAAGGTGCCGGTGATGATCGACTCCTCCAAGTGGAGCATCATCGAGGCCGGTCTGAAGTGCGTGCAAGGCAAGTCCATCGTCAACTCCATCTCGCTCAAGGAAGGCGAAGAGAAGTTTTTGCGGCAAGCCCGGTTGGTACGCAAATACGGCGCGGCGGCAGTGGTCATGGCGTTCGACGAACAGGGTCAGGCTGATACCTACCAGCGCAAGATCGAGATTTGCGAGAGATCGTATCGTCTGTTGGCAGGTGACCCAGCGCGTTTCAAAGTCGGCTCCGATTCACTCCCTCACCCTCTGGGAGAGGGTCGGGGTGAGGGTCTGTCCGTCAACGCTTCTTCCCTCACCCCAGCCCTCTCCCAAGGGGCGAGGGGGCAGATTGGCGAAGTTGACGAAGGCATCGACTTCCCGCCCGAAGACATCATCTTCGACCCGAACATTTTCGCGATAGCTACCGGCATCGAAGAGCACAACAACTACGCGGTGGACTTCATCAACGCCACCGCGTGGATCAGAAAGAACCTGCCCTACGCCAAGGTCAGCGGCGGCGTGTCCAACGTGTCGTTCTCCTTCCGTGGTAACGAGCCAGTGCGCGAGGCTATCCACACCGTGTTCCTGTACCACGCCATCAAGGCGGGTATGAACATGGGCATCGTCAACGCCGGGCAGCTCGGCGTGTACGAGGAAATTCCAAAAGACTTGCGCGACGCGGTTGAAGACGTGGTGCTCAATCGTCACCCCGACGCTGGCGAAAAGCTGGTCAAGCTGGCGGAGAACGTCAAGGGCGGCGGCAAGGAACAGGTTGAAGACCTGGAATGGCGCAAAGGCTCGGTGCAGGAACGCCTGACCCACGCACTGGTGCGCGGCATCACTACTTATATAGTCGACGACACCGAAGAAGCGCGCCTGCAGGCCAAGTTCCCGGTCGAAGTGATCGAAGGCCCGCTGATGACCGGCATGAACGTGGTCGGTGACTTGTTCGGTGCGGGCAAGATGTTCCTGCCGCAAGTGGTGAAATCAGCGCGCGTGATGAAACAGGCCGTGGCGCACCTCATCCCCTACATCGAGGCGGAAAAGCTGCGCTCCGGTGACACCAGCACCAAGGGCAAGATCGTGATGGCCACGGTGAAGGGCGACGTGCACG
>CAYOJU010000121.1:0-8184 GCA_964404355.1 uncultured Sideroxydans sp.
CGCCCATCGGGTCGAGGTTTTCGATGGAGCAGATGATGATGCAGTTGTCGTTGCGATCGCGCACGACTTCCATCTCGAATTCTTTCCAGCCGAGCAGCGATTCCTCGATCAGCAACTCATTGGTCGGCGACGCCTCCAGCCCGCGTTCGCAGATTTCCACAAACTCTTCACGATTGTAGGCAATGCCGCCGCCGCTGCCGCCCATGGTGAACGAGGGACGGATAACTGTGGGGAAGCCAAGCGCCTGCTGCACCTGCAACGCTTCTTCCATGCTGTGCGCGATATTGGAACGGGCCGAGGCCAGACCGATGCGCGTCATCGCCTGCTTGAATTTCTCGCGATCTTCCGCCATATCAATGGCTTCGCGCGACGCACCTATCATCTCGACGTTGTATTTTTCCAGTACCCCGTGCTTGGCCAGATCGAGCGCGCAGTTCAGCGCGGTCTGTCCGCCCATGGTCGGCAGAATCGCGTCCGGTTTTTCCTTGGCGATGATCTTCTCCACCATCTTCCAGGTGATCGGCTCGATATAGGTCGCATCGGCCATTTCGGGGTCGGTCATGATGGTGGCCGGGTTCGAGTTCACCAGAATGACGCGGTAACCCTCTTCCTTCAGCGCCTTGCAGGCCTGCGCGCCGGAATAGTCGAATTCGCACGCCTGCCCGATAACAATGGGGCCGGCGCCGATGATGAGAATAGATTTTAGATCGTTACGTTTTGGCATTTTCTCAGCTAGTAGCTTGTGGCTAGTAGCTTGTAGCAAATCCGGGGTGGCTACTCGCCACCAGCTACAAGCTACCAGCTTGCTTCATCAAATCAATAAATTTATCGAACAACCCATCAACATCGTGCGGTCCGGGGCTCGCTTCAGGGTGGCCCTGGAAACAGAACGCGGGTTTGTCGGTCAATTCGAAACCTTGCAACGTGCCGTCGAACAGGGAGATATGCGTAACGCGCGCATTCTTGGGCAGCGTCGCCGCATCCACGGCAAAACCGTGGTTCTGGCTGGTGATCATCACGCGCTTGGTCTGTGTGTCCTGCACCGGATGATTGGCGCCGCGGTGACCGAACTTCATCTTGACGGTCTTCGCACCGGAAGCCAGACCGAGGATCTGATGGCCGAGACAAATACCAAACAGCGGGATGCCAACTTCAATAAACTTTTTGGTCGCTGCAATGGCGTATTCGCATGGCTCCGGATCGCCTGGGCCGTTGGACAGGAACACGCCGTCCGGTTTCAGCGCCAGCACATCGGCAGCGCTGGTCTTGGCCGGAACCACGGTGATGCGGCACCCGCGCTCAACCAGCATGCGCAGAATGTTGCGCTTCACGCCAAAGTCGTAGGCCACTACATGGAACTTCGATTCGGCGCTGTCGCGATGCCCCTCGCCCAGTTCCCACACGCGCTGTTTCCACTCGTAAGGTTTGTCGCAAGTCACCACCTGCGCCAGATCCATACCCGCCAGACCGGCAAAGCCGCGTGCCGCAGCCAGTGCCGCCTCGACGTTGTCGCCCGAGGCGATACAGCCGTTCTGTGCGCCCTTGGTACGCAGGATTCGCGTCAGTTTGCGCGTATCGATCCCGGCGATGGCGACCACATTGTTGGCCTTGAGGTATTCAGGCAGAGATTGCGTTGCGCGGAAATTGCTCACTGTCATGGACAGGTCGCGAATGATCAGGCCGCTGGCGAACACCTGGCGCGACTCCACATCTTCCGGGTTACAGCCCACATTGCCGATGTGCGGATAAGTCAGCGTGACAATCTGTTTGCAATATGACGGGTCAGTGAGAATTTCCTGGTAGCCGGTAATAGAAGTGTTAAAAACCACCTCGCCGACGCTGCTGCCCTCCGCCCCGATCGAAATGCCGCGAAATACCGTTCCATCGGCTAAAACAAGGATGGCTGGCTTCGTTTGCGACACAGGATGCTCCTTCAAACTGGACATAAAGAAGCGGGAAGAACGTTGCGTCCATCCCGCTTTGGATTGTCGTGCATTATAGCTGAAATGGGACACTTCATCAAACTGAAGCTTCATCCTTATGGCTACCGCACAAGCTCGTTGCCATATAATGCGCCCCGTTCCGCGCAGCTGCCGCGCGGAAATCATTCCGATAAACCAGACTAAAACACTCCCGATATGTTCGAAGTGATCATTTTGGCTATTGCGCTCAGCATGGATGCCTTTGCCGTATCTATCGGATTGGGCTCCAAAGGAAATATCCGCGGGCTTGGATTGAAAGCGGGTTTGTTCTTCGGAATCTTCCAAGCTTTGATGCCCTTCATCGGCTATCTGGGCGGCAAAGGCGTATTAGGCTGGATCGAGGATTATGCCCACTGGATCGCCTTCGGACTGCTGGCACTGATCGGAGCCAAGATGATTTACGAGGGTCTGCACGAAGGTATTGAAGAGAACATCGAAGCCATCACCAATAAAATGATGCTGTTACTGGCCATCGCGACCAGCATCGACGCCATGGCCGCCGGATTCAGCCTGACCTTGCTGGACATCAATGCATATTTGGCCTGCCTCATCATCGGTGTAACGACCTTCGCCTTCAGTTGGACAGGTGTGCTGATCGGAAAACGCAGTGGCACCTGGCTGGAGAGCAAGGCGGAGATATTTGGTGGGGTGGTGCTGATCCTGATCGGGATCAAGATGCTTGTCTTATAGCGATTTAGACCGCATTTCGTTGCATTGGCACAAATCGGATGCCGTTGGCCAACTGCTCAGGGCCGCAAACGCTGAAACCATAACTCTCATATGAATTCGTGGCATTGGTGCTCGAATGCACGGTAAGCAATTTGCTGGTTTGATCTGCCTCGTGAATCAAAGCGCGACCAATACCTTGTTTATGAAATGCGGGAAGGACAAAGAGCATTGAAACGTGGTTACCGTCCATCACATGCAATGCTCCAAGCAACCGCGCACCGTCAACGGCGACATAGGTTGAGCAATTTACCGCATCGCGGGAGCGAATTGCCTCTGCTGCAGCGAATTCGTCAAATATCTTGACGCCCTGTGGCTCCATGGAACGCGCCACGCAGTCGTGAAACGTATCCAGGATTACGCGAGATGCTTCCTCATATTCCGAGTCTTCAATTTGGCGAACATGCAGTGTCATTATGGCCTCAGCGTCTGACGCGAGGGGCGGCCGGAATACAGCAGGTTACTTCAGTTCCAGCACATCCTGCATGTCATACAATCCAGCCTTGTTGGCCTGAAGGAAGCGCGCGGCACGCAGCGCACCCAGCGCAAACGTGGCACGACTGCTGGCCTTGTGCGTGATCTCGATGCGTTCGCCGATACCCGCATAAAGTACGGTGTGATCGCCGACGATGTCGCCGCCGCGCACGGTGGCGAAGCCGATGGTAGATGGATCGCGCTCGCCGGTGACGCCTTCGCGTCCGTACACGGCGCATTTTTCCAGATCGCGTCCCAGCGTCTTGGCGATCACCTGCCCCAGCCCCAGCGCGGTACCGGAAGGTGCATCAATCTTGTGACGATGATGCGCTTCGATGATTTCGATGTCGTAGCCCTTGTCCAGCACGCGCGAGGCGGTTTCCAGCAGTTTGAACAGCAGGTTCACGCCGACGCTCATGTTGGGCGCGAACACGATGCCGATATCCTGCGCGCCCTCGCCGAGTTGCGCTTTTTGCTGTGCGTTCATTCCGGTAGTACCGACCACCATATTCACACCGAGCTTGCGGCAAACTTCCAGGTGACGCAGCGTTCCCTCGGGACGAGTGAAGTCGATCAGAACGTCGGCTCCTTTAAGCGCAGTCTCCAAATCGGCAGTGATCTTCACGCCGTCTGCAACCACATTGCACAGCAATGGACTGCCGGCGTTTTCCAGCGCGGCATGCAGCACCAGATCGTCGGCCTGCGCAACGCATTCCAGCAGCACCTTGCCCATGCGTCCGCCGCTACCGGCGATGGCGACTTTAATTTTTTCCACTTGTCTTCTCCTCGGTGGCATGGCCGGTTACCGCAAGCGGTGTGGCTTCGATGCTCTTGAGTATGTCCTTGGCAAAATACAGCGTCAGACGCTGGTTGTCCTTCAATTCACCATTGGTCTCGAAACGATAGACATAGTCCCAGCGGTTGGCATGGTAGGGATCGTTGATCAGCGGCGCACCGAGGGCCGCTTTCACCTGTGCTTGCGTCATGCCAAGCTTGATTTTGGCTCGCATGTCCTGTGTGACGAGATTACCCTGCCGGATTTCAACCTTGAACGGTGTGAAGGTGGGCAGGCTGCATGAAGCGAGTAACGCAGAAATTAGAACGAGCTGAATACGCATTTGGATTGGCTTTTCACAAAACAGGCGGCATGATACCTCAAGCCGGGATGCCAAGCAGTTCGGCAGCATGTTTGCGCGTGGTCTCGGTGATTTTTACCCCGCCCAGCATGCGCGCGATCTCCTCGATACGCTCGGTCTGGCCCAAAACACTGATGCTGCTCAGGGTCTTGCCAGCATGGGACGCCTTGCTCACCTGCCATTGTGCATCGGCCTGCGCTGCCACTTGCGGCAAATGGGTAACGCACATTACTTGGTGGCGCTTGCCCAACTGCTTGAGCAGGCTACCGACAATTTCCGCCACGCGCCCGCCAATGCCGCTGTCCACTTCATCGAAGATCAGCGTCGGTACGGCGGCCGCACGGCTGGCCGCGACCTGGATTGCCAGACTGATACGCGACAGTTCGCCGCCGGAGGCAACCTTGGCCAGGCTGCGCATGGGTGTACCCTGGTTGGCCGCGACCTGGAATTCCACGATTTCCAGACCGTGCTCGTTGCCTTCGTTCAACGGCAACAGGGCGACAGAAAACTGCCCGCCCTGCATGGCCAGCGTTTGCATGGCGGCGGTGATTTCCGCGGACATGGTCTCTGCCGCCGTGATGCGCGCTTCGCTCAGGTTTCTTGCCGCATCCATATAGGTGGCGCGTGCGGCTTCGTCCTGTTTGGCCAGTTCCGCCAAGTCGGCGTTGCCACCCAGTTCATCCAGACGCGCCACGATGCCCGCCAGCGCTTGCGGCAGTTGCTCCGGCGGCACACGGTATTTGCGTGCCGCTTCCACGACATCCGCCATGCGTTGTTCCTGCTGGCGCAACTGCTGCGGGTCGGCATCCAGTTTTTGCTGGTAATGGCGCAGGGCATACACCGCTTCCTGCAAGTCGTTCTGCGCACTCTCCAGCATGGTCAGCGTACCCTGCAGTTCGGCATCGAATTCAAGTCCGGCGCGCAGACGCACGGTCAGCGCATTCAGTTGCGCGAGGCAGGCCGTATCAGCCTCGCTCAGCACTTCCACCCCAAATTGTGCCGTTTCCAGCAAGCTGGCGGCATGCGACAGGCGTGCATGGTCGGCGTGCAGGCTTTCCCATTCGGCCGGGGCAAAGTTCAGCGTTTCCAGTTCGCGGCGCTGGAACGACAGAAGTTCACGTTCGGCCGCTACCGCTTCGGCATTCTGTTCGAGTTGCTGGCGGCGGCGATGCAGTGTCTGCCAGGCTTTATAGCCGGCCATGACTTCTTCGACCTGTTTGCCCAATCCGGCATGGCTATCCAGCAGATCGCGTTGGGCATCGGCACGCACCAGCGATTGGTGCGCATGCTGTCCGTGGATATTGATCAGCTGCTCGCCCGCTTCGCGCATTTGCTGCAGTGTCGCACTGCGGCCGTTGACGAAACCGCGCGAACGCCCGCCTGCATCCAGCGTACGGCGCAACAGGCACACGCCTTCATCGCCTTCCAGTTCCTGCTCGCGCAACCAGACCTGCAGTTGCGGCATGCCGGAAATATCGAACTCGGCGGTGATGTCGGCTTTCTCGCAACCGGCGCGCACCATGCCAGCATCGCCGCGCTCGCCCAGTGCCAGGGTTAAAGCGTCAATGAGGATGGACTTGCCCGCCCCGGTCTCCCCGGTAAGCGCGGTAAAGCCGGCGGAGAAATCGAGTTCAAGGGTGTCGACGATGACAAAATCGCGAATGATGAGGTGCTTGAGCATTTATAACTTCTGGTTCCAGAGCAGTTTTTCGCGCAGCGTGTGGTAGTAGCTGTGGCCTTGCGGATGCAGCAGGCACACCGGCTTGAAATAGCGGGTGACCGTTACCTTGTCGTCGCCGTGCAAATCAAAATGGGTGTGGCCGTCGAAACGCACGCGCGCCTCGTTGGAACGGTGCATCAATATCTCCAGCTTGGACCCGCTCTTGAGCACAATGGGGCGATTGCTCAGAGTGTGCGGCGCAACCGGCACCAGCGCAATGGCTTCAAGCGAAGGATGCAGGATGGGACCGCCCGCGGACAGCGCATAAGCGGTGGAGCCCGTCGGGGTGGCCACGATCAGGCCGTCGGCACGCTGGTTATAAAGGTATTCGCCGTCAATGCGCACCTCGAATTCGAGCATGCTGCTGTTGTTGCCGCGATGAATCACCACGTCGTTAAACGCCAGCGATTCGAAAATATTCTTTTCGCCGCGCGAGATCGTCGCGCTCAACAGCATGCGTTTTTCAGTCACAAAATCGCCGCGCAGCATGCCGGTGATGGTGCGCTGCATGGTATCGATGGAAATATCGGTCAGGAAGCCCAGGCGCCCCTGGTTGACGCCGACCAGCGGGATATCGAAGGGAGCCAGCATGCGCGCAATGTTCAACAGGGTGCCGTCGCCGCCCAATACGATGGCAAGATCAACCTTGCCGCCCATTTCATCCAGCGCCAGCACTTTATGTGGATGACTCGTGAGATGCTGGTCGGTCAGGTTGTCCACCACCACGACCAGCCCCGCGCCCACCAGGAAATCGGCCAGCCTGAGCAACGGCTCGGCGATCTCCGGCGACTTGTATTTGCCGATCAGCGCGATGGTCTGGAAGTGGGATTTCATGGTGCCGGATTAAACCACATCGGCATGGCAATCGTCACGCTCGGTCGCATCCTGCCAGAACGATGCATGTGCAAGATTTCGGCACCGGGCCTCCGCAGCGAATTACACCCGGACAATCAGCTCGGCTGTTGATAGCCGGTATTTCGGGCGCACTTTATCAGTGGGTGACCGGTAGCCAACGGCCAGCAACACAACCGGGGACAGGCCTTTCGGTAGCTTAAGTAACTTGGCAACCCTGGATGGAAAGAACCCTTCCATGGGGCAACAATCGATTCCCAGTTGCGCTGCGGTCATGGTGGCATACCCCAGAGCGATGTATGCCTGATGGGTTGCCCAGGATTTACGGGAAAACGTCAGCGCATTGACGAGGTTGCCGAGCCTGACTTTTTTGCGCATCTGCGCGATGATTTCCTCTGGAGCCCCGTTCCGACTGGCGTTAGCAAAGAATTTTTCTGCGCGGTCTTTCGTGTCCGGCCGTGCACAAAACACGAGGAGATGTGATGCGCTTTCCGGTTGCACCTGGTCAAAAGCGACCTTGCGAATTGCACCCTTGGTCGCGGAATCGGTCACCAGCACTACCTGAAATGGCTGAAGCCCCCGCGAGGTCGGCGCCAGACAGATTGATTCAAGGATTGTTTCCATATCTTCATCCGAAACCTTTCGAGTGGTGTCGAATTCCTTGGTGGCGTAACGCCAGCGCAGGGCTTCGAGGATTGACTGACCACGGGGCTGGTTGGTTATGGTCATAAGGTATCTCCTTGTAGAACTGAGTTGAATAATTGATTCATAAAATCGCGGCTCGACTGCTGCAGTGAGTATGGAATTGCTATTGAGTCAGGCCGCCGGCAAAATTGGAGATCTGCATTACACATCCTCCTCGCGCACCCGGTACCACGCCGCATACAGCGCGGGCAGAAACAGGCAGGTCAGCAGCGTCGCCACCACCAGACCGCCCATGATGCATGCCGCCATCGGCCCCCAGAACACCTGACGTGAAAGCGGGATCATGGCCAGAATGGCGGCAGCGGCAGTCAGCACGATGGGGCGGAAACGGCGCACGGTAGAACCGATAATTGCCTCCCACTGCGACTTCCCGGCCTCCTCGTCCTGTCTTATCTGATCAACGAGAATCACCGAGTTGCGCATGATCATGCCGGATAGCGCAATAACGCCAAGCATGGCAACGAAACCGAATGGCGCCCGGAACAGCAATAGCGCCAACGTCACTCCTATCAGACCCAACGGCGCAGTAAGCAGCACCATCACCGTACGGCTGATGCTCTGCAACTGCATCATCAGCAGGGTAATCACG
>CAYOJU010000122.1:0-8149 GCA_964404355.1 uncultured Sideroxydans sp.
CTCCAGGCTGCGCCGGAACTGCTGAGCCGGCGCCAGATGTCCTCGCCTACGCCGCTGTATTGGAGCATGTCGCCGTTATCGAGCTGTACCTGCAGCATGCGCGCCCGAGCGTCGTAGCCGATGGCGCGCAGCTTGCCGGAGTTGATCTTTTTCATTTCCATGCGGCTGCCTTTGTTTCCCGTGAACGCAGTTCAGGTGTTCTCAATAGTGACTGATGTGTACTCGATGCCTCCGATCCATTTGGCAATGATGTTATAAAACCAGGCACCTAATGCCGTGAATATGAATCCGAAGATCAGGTAGATGAACGGAAAAATAATCAGGAAGCCCAGCCCCGGCTGGGGGGAGGGAGAAAACAGGAACATGAGCGCCATTAAACCAACAAATGGCAGGCTGATCAGGAAATAGAGGACTGCAAAAACCTTGGCTGTTTGAAACGGAGAGATATTGATAATCTGCTTTTTCACGATGACACCTCAGGTTTAAGAAATTTGTGGAACAAAGGAAGATGGCTCGAGATGGTTTCGAGATATGCTGCGAGACGGCAGGTCGGTGAAGCTTGCAATCTGGTGCTACCCCTGTACTGAGCCAATAGTGCCGCTGATCATGCTTCGCGCTGTGCGGGAAGCGATTCTTGCGCCAGCCTCACTATTCTGGGGATTCCGCTGTGAGCCTTGCGCCGTGCGTGCGGTGCGATGTGCGGGTAGCGGATTTGCAAGTGGGGCGAACTTTATTGGGTTGGTCGGTGTATGTCAATGCTGATGTGATGGGTATAGCCTTTTCGCGACAGAAGGTACGGAAGTGGGATAGTGGCGGATAAATGGCCCGTCCTGGGGTTTCATAGTCGCGTGTAAACCTTCAAAGGAGAAAAACCATGTCCAATGAGAAAACCGGCGTAAAAGATCGTTATTCACGCATCGCGATCATTACCGGCGCCAGTTCCGGTATCGGGGAAGCGACAGCGAGAAGATTGGTTGCCGAAGGCTATGGAGTGGTTGGCAATGCACGCAATGCTGACAAGTTGCGGGTGCTGGAAAAGGAGTTGGGCAAAGCGTTTTGCGGCGTGGCGGGTGATGCTGCCGAGGATGCGATACAGGAGCAACTTTTTGTTTTGGCCAAGAAGCATTTCGGGAAGCCTGCAGACATCGTCGTGGCGAATGCCGGGCGCGGCCTGGGCGGGTCGGTCAAGGATGCCGACTTGTCCAAATTCGAGGAAATACTCAGGCTCAATGTAACGGGCACACTGGCCTTGCTGCAAAAGGCAGCCCGGATAATGGTAGCAGTGCAGCAATCAAATTTCCCGAAACGTGCCGCAGATATTGTGATCATCGGCTCGGTGGTGGGCAGGCACATATCACCATTCAGCGCGGTCTATGGCGCTACCAAGTTTGCAGTTCATGCGCTGGCCGAGGGCTTGCGTCGCGAGGTGGGGCCCAATGGTGTTCGTGTGTCGCTCGTTGAACCGGGCATCGTGCTCAGCGGGTTTCAGGATGGGGCGGGCTACAGCGACGATCTGGTGCAAAACTTCGAGGATAAATTCGGGCCGCTGTTGCACGGGGAGAATATCGCGGAGGCAATCCACTTTATTGTGAGCCAGCTGCCGCATGTTCATGTCAGCGATATTATCGTGCGGCCGACACGCCAGGATTATCCGTGATCCTGTTTGGAATCCAGGATGCCAATGAAGATGCGCAGCGCTTGCTTGTATAATTCCCTTAGCGTCATCACTTGAGAATAATATTTTATGCACACTGCGCTTCGCGTCCTCTCCCTCCTTGAAACCCGTGTCCTTGGTGTGCTTGCCGAGAAGCAGCGCACTGTACCGGACAGTTATCCGCTGACGCTGAATGCGCTGGTTTCGGGTTGCAACCAGAAGAGCAGCCGCGATCCGGTGATGGAGGCGACGGAATCGGAAGTGCAGGCAGCGCTGGATAGCCTGCGGGCGCTGTCGTTGATCGTGGAAACCAGCGGGGGCAGGGCGGCGCGTTATGGCCACAATATTGAACGGGTGCTGAATATCCCTACCCAGTCCACTGCCTTGCTCACCATGCTGATGTTGCGCGGCCCGCAGACGGCGGGAGAGTTGCGCATCAATTGCGAGCGGCTGCACAAGTTCGCGGACATCGCTTCGGTGGAGAGCTTCCTGGTCGAACTGGCCGAGCGCGCGGCCGGCGGTTTGGTCGTGGAGTTGCCGCGCCAGCCCGGCTCGCGCGAGAACCGCTGGATGCATTTGCTCTGCGGCGCACCCGTCATTGATGAACGAATTTCTTCAGCCTCTGCAATGCCTGCCGCTGATGTGACGGTGGGCGAAATTGCCGCGCTCAAGGCCAATGTTGCCAAGCTGGAAACGGAAGTCAGTGAACTGCGGTCAATGATACAAAAGCTGTATGCGGATTTGGGCGTTCCCGGATCGTGATACTTGCATGACATTTTGTTCCGGATTCCAGTAGAGGTGTATGCGCAAGCGGGGTGAAATTGATGGAATCCGGATGGAATTAATCAATGGTTGAGATGTGGGTATTGCTGACATTTTCCTGGTTGTTTTTAATTCCTGATACTCATACGGCTGACACTGGTGTTTCTTGTCTTCCCGTGTTGAAAAAGTGGGTTTATTAATAAGGACAGTTACCATTAAGCTGGAGTAGTATTGATTTATATTTCCTCGGTGAGGTTGCTTGACTGAACCGGAAGCATCGTAATGTGGATGCTAAGGTTCCTGAAACCGCTAATCTCGGAAGGGCTGATATGCTGTCAAATCTTCTTCAGGCAAGTCGCTGTTCCATACAGTTCAAGTTGTTCCTGTCGTTAACGGCGATTGTCGCGCTCAGTCTTGCCGCAATACTGGTCAGCCAGGTCTATCTGGTGCAGGATTATTTCATTCGCCAGGCTGAATCGAATCTTCGCAGCAGCAATTATTTGTTGAGCCGTGTTCTGGCTGATCCTCTTTTTGAACATGATTTGTCGCTGCTGCAAACGCGGCTGCAGGATGTCCAATCAAGGTTGCCGCTGTGCAATTTCCAGCTGAAGGACAATATCGGGACGGTTGTCTATAAAGTCGGTGAAGTACATTCACGGGTTGATACCGATTTCGATCCCAACAGCCGGGACGGTTGCTACAACACGATCATCCCGGTGGTCCGCGGAGATCAGCTTCTGGGTACGGTACGCATGGGTATACGTACCGATGACATTTCCAGAGCAAGGCAAGGCCTGATTCACGAAAGCATTTATTTCGCCTTGTTCTGGTTTGCGATATTCATGCTGCCTTTCTTTGTGCAGATACGCCGCATGGTGCAACCACTTGTCAATTTGTCCAAGGCTGCACAGGAGTTTGCCACCGGCAACCTGGATTACCCCACCCCGAAACTTGTGTCCGGTGATGACGAGATATCGCGACTGACGACCAGTTTTCAGGGTATGGCTCAGGCATTGGTGCTCAACCGGGATACGCAAGCAGCCAATCTGGCAGAACTCAGCAATGAAAAATCCACGCTGGATGCGTTGCTGGCTACCATGCCGGTGGGGGTGATTTTTGCCGATCGTAGCCATATCCGTTTTTGTAACACTGCCTTCAACCGGATGTTTATGCTGGGTCCGAACGAACAACTGGTTGGAATGAGGAATGATGCGCTGTTGTTGCGCATAGGGCAGTATGTTACCGAAGCAGATACCTTCCTGAAGACTGTTGCAGATATCCTTGAGACACGCACATTGACTGAACCGGCATACTTCACGCTTAAAGACGGGCGCATTGTGCGCATGATTTCAAATACCGTGATTGCGCCTGATATCAATCGTTACCTTGGCCGTTTCTGGCTGTTCGATGATGCGACGGAAGAAAAGAAGCAGTTGCAGCAGGCCGAGCAGCGCGGCGAACAGGATTCCTTGACCTTGCTCTATAACCGTCAACGCTATGACCGGGACCTGGAACGCGTGATTGCCCAGGCCGAGCGCGACGGTTCACGGGTTGCCCTGCTGATATTCGATCTGGACGATTTCAAACCGATCAATGACCTGTATGGACATGCAGCAGGGGATACGGTACTCAAACAGATTGCACAGACTCTTTCAGGGCAATTGCGCCGTAACGAAGTGCTCTACCGGATCGGTGGTGACGAATTTGCGCTGGTGCTGGTCAATGCAAGCGATGAAGAAGTGACAATACTTGCCGAGCGTATTGTCAAATCCGTTCATTCCCTTACCTTCCAATTCAGTGGTACGACTGCAAAGGTCGGCTGTAGTCTGGGCATTGCGCGCTATCCTTATGACGCGAAGACGCTACAGACCTTGATGCAACTCGCTGATCATGCCATGTATGTGGCGAAGAATAATGGAAAAGGCCAATTCGCCTTCAGCCATAGCTTGCAAGTGGTTGCCGACAAATCGGAACAATTTTCGCCGACATCGATGTTGGCTGACATGAACCTGGGTGTTTCCATTCTGGATGCGCAACATGTGGCCATGGCCAATTTCATCCAGGGAATCCTTGATTCGCTCAAGAATGGCGATCAATCGGCAAAACTGCATCAACGGGTTGAACTGCTGGTTGAGCTTTGCCAGATACATTTCCAGACCGAGGAAGACCTGATCACGAGCCATAACATCCCCGGTCTGGAAACGCACCGAGCCGATCACCAGAAGCAACTAAAGAGATTACGCAAAATATTCGGGAATCTGAATTTCAGTGAACAGGATCTGGATAGAGTGGTTCAGGAAATCAAAGAATGGCTGACGGACCATATCAAACACCATGATGTTGAACTGGCCACCCAACTGAAAAACAAGTCGGTTTCCTGAGGTCGAACAATTAATTGTGCAGCTATACCGAGGACTGTTTTTTCTGTCAAGGCCTGCGTTTGCCTGCTTGTTCGTGAGCCAGATGAGGCAGTGAAATTCCTTGTTGGTTTTGCTAGACTAACCGCCATGGATGAACGCGCCATCAAACGTCTGCTTGTTATTCTTGCGATCAGCATCATCGCTATCTTCTTGTTCAAGGCGATGATGACCAATAGCATTGTTAACCTGAACAAGGCTGCTGTGGAAAAGAAGCAGGCTGCCGTCAGGCCGCCAGCCGCACAACAGGAGGAGCCTCCCGTTTCCGGTGCCGCGATTGTTGTTGAAACCTCTGCAGGTTCGTCTGTTGGTGAAGTCTCATCGCCGGAGCCTGCTACCGCTTCCGGCGTGAGTGTGGCGCAATAATTCAAGCCGGATTTCAAGGTATTTCAAGCTCAAATCAGGCAGGATATTCCGGAAGGAGCGGGTGCAGGGGGAACTGAAACCTATTTCATTTTGTTGACGCCATCGATCTTTTTATTGTACTCGTTGGCTGCCTGCGCACAGCGCTTGAGGGTATCGCGCAACGTTTCCACTGTGACGGCACATTCCTGCAAAGCTTTACGATCAGCCTGCATAGAATCGATGAGAGTCGCATAAGTGGTGTCGTTTGTAATCGGCCTGGGTGTTGCACACTTGCTGGCCAGCAGTTCCGCATTCACCTCGCAAGTAATTGCATGCGGTACGACGGGGAGTGTCTGGCATCCGGCGACTATAAAACCAGCTAGCAAAATACGGGGGAGTTTCAGATAATGTATCTTCATCATTTTCTTCCTGCCTCATTCAGCGCATCGAATACGCTATGCGGAACCCGCGCTTGCAGGCATGCAGTGCTTTCAATCTCTTGTCGAAGATTGTCCCGTTCTTTTTGCAGGCGGGAGATTTCCTGATCAAGGCTGGCCTTCCCGGCTCCGGATGATCCATCGCGTTGAGCAATGAGTGATTTCAGCCGGGTATCGGATTCGTTGAGTTTTGCGGTTGCGCGTTTGATATTGCCATCCAGGCCGTCTTTGGCGCGATGCCATTCGGATGCTTTGTAGTCATTCTGTTTGCGTATGGATTCCAGTTCACGACGATGTTTATCGTTGATGCTGTCCAATTCCGCCCTGAGTTGGGTGATGGCGGTCTCGCGTTCCGCGTCGAGTTTGTTGCCGGTTTCGACTGCCTTCTTCAAAGACTCTCGAGCGTCCTTGCCCCGGTAATCTCCGATCAGGTATCCGGACAGAAAACCTGAAATCAGAACCAACAGCAGTACGAAATTTTTCATTCAATGGCTCCCGGACTTAAGCGTGTGACGGATTTGCAGGCGGGACGAACTCTATTGAGTTGTTCCGGAAGTGTCAATATTATCGATAGGGTTATGGTTGCCTGTGCTCTATCCAAAATAGGGTCTTGATTCATTCTTTCCGATTTTCGTGTGCATGCAACGTCAAAGCTGACGAGACCAATTTTCTTCGTCCTGTTACACTCTGGTCACCAATTCAGAAGGAGTATCAAAACCATGAAAGCTTTGTTGGCGATTTGCGTGCTTTTCACCTCGACGTTAGTTTGGGCAACTGAAGAAACCCCTGTTTCCATGCCGCCTGCCGCCGCAGCTTCCGCAATTTCCGTGACGGGCAAGGTGCTGGAGGTCAAGAACGTGGACAGCTATACCTATCTGCGTCTCAACACCAACAACGGCGAGATTTGGGCTGCGGTGATGAAGACGCCGGTAAAGAAAGGCAGCACTGTTTCGATTGAAAATGCGGTGGTCATGAACAACTTCGAGAGCAAGTCGCTGAAAAAGACCTTCCCGACAATTCTGTTCGGTACCCTGGGTGGTGCAGTAGCAGCGATGGCGCCGAGCGGGCATGGCATGGGCACGGCTTATCCTCTGGTCCCGGGCAAGAAGCTGGAAACGATTAACGATGCGCCGGTAGCCAAGGCCAGCGGCGCGAACGCGCGGACTGTTGCCGAGATCATTACCAAACGCGCCGAACTCAACGACAAACCCGTCCTGCTGCGCGGCAAAGTGGCGAAGTTCAACCCGGGTATTATGGGAAAGAACTGGATCCATCTGCGTGATGGTTCGGGTTCCGCAGCAGATGATACGAACGATATTCTGGTGACATCTACCGCGATTGAAACCAGGGTAGGAGAAATCGTGACGGTAAAAGGCACGATTCGCACCGACAAGGATTTTGGTTCGGGCTATGCCTACAAGGTGCTCATCGAAGAAGCGACGCTGCAGTAATTACAACAGCACCTGTTTTGTCGAAAGAAAAAGGCGACAGCAATGTCGCCTTTTCTTCGGCCCATGGAATTGGAAGATCTATTCCTTGACCGGAGGCTTTGCGCGGTATTGCCCCTGGGCTGCAAGCATCCAGCCTGGATATTCTGGTGACAAGGCGCTCGCTTCGTCGAGTGTCTTCAATTCAGCTTCAGACAGAACCAGTTTTGATGCCGCGAGGTTGTCTTTCAATTGCTCCAGACGGCGAGCACCTATAATGATGGTCGATACTTGCTGTTTGCTGAGTATCCAGGCGAGCGCAACTTGTGCAACAGACACGCCGTGCGATTGGGCGACGGGTTCCAGCGCTTCTATGCAGTCGAACGCCCTGTCTTTGTTCAACGGCGGGAAGTCGAATTCGGTGCGGCGCGATCCGGCGGGAGGCGTCTGGTTGCGTTTGAATTTTCCGGACAGGAATCCTCCAGCCAGCGGACTCCAGACCATCAGGCCCAGTTTCTGATCCTGAACCAGCGGAATGACTTCGCGCTCCAGGTCACGTCCGGCAATTGAGTAATAGGCCTGCACGCTTACAAATTCATTCCAGCTGTGCATCCTGGAAATTCCCAAAGCCTTCATGATTTGCCAGGCCGCCATATTGCACAAACCGAAATAACGTATCTTTCCGGACTTGACGAGGTCATTTAGTGCGGACAGCGATTCCTCAAAGGGCGTGAGCGGATCGAAGCCGTGCAATTGGTACAGATCGATATGATCGAGCCGCAAACGCTTCAGGCTGGCATCGACCTCATTGAAAATGTGGAAGCGCGATTGCCCGCGTCCGTTGGGCGTTTCATTCATGATGCCGGTGGATTTGGTGGCGACAACGATTTCATCGCGTTGCAGCCCGGTATTCCTGATGGCCTGGCCGAGTAATGCTTCGGATTCGCCCAGCGAATACACATTGGCCGTATCAAAGAAATTCACGCCCTGATCAAAAGCCTCGCGAACCAGGATATCCACGTCGGATTGTTGCAGGCCGCCCATGACCTGCCAGAAGCCTTTGGCGCCGAAAGTCATGGCTCCCAGGCAGAGTTCGGAAACATAGAG
>CAYOJU010000123.1:0-8123 GCA_964404355.1 uncultured Sideroxydans sp.
CGAAGCGCACGTTGGGCTTGTCTATGCCCATGCCGAAGGCGACGGTGGCGACCATAATCACGCCCTCCTCGCGCAGGAATTTCTTCTGATTTTTGCTGCGCGTGGATGCATCCAGTCCGGCGTGATACGGCAAGGCATCCCAACCCTGATCCTTCAACCATGCAGCGGTCTCTTCGACTTTTTTGCGCGACAGGCAATACACGATACCGGCATCGTCCGGATGTTCGGTTTCGAGGAAAGTCTGCAATTGTTTGCGAGCATTGTCCTTGAGCGTAACGCGGTAGCGGATGTTGGGGCGGTCGAAGCTGGAAACGAATTGCTGTGCCTGCTCCAACGACAAGCGTTCGACAATTTCACTCCGCGTCGGTGCATCGGCAGTGGCGGTGAGCGCGATACGCGGAACATCTGGAAATCGCTCATGTAATACCGTCAGCGCGCGGTACTCGGGACGGAAGTCGTGGCCCCATTGCGAGACGCAGTGCGCTTCGTCGATGGCAAACAGGGAGATGTTATTGCCCTGCTGCAGGCGCTCCAGCAGGTTCAGAAAACCTTCGGTCAACAGCCGTTCCGGCGCGACATACAGCAGCTTCAGTTCTCCGCGCATTAATTGCCTCGACACTTCGTGTGCCTCTTCGGCTTCCAGGCTGGAGTTGAGGAAAGCAGCAGGGACACCGAGTTGCTTGAGTGCTTCGACCTGGTCCTGCATCAGCGCGATCAACGGAGAGACAATAATGCCAACGCCTTGGCGCATCAGGGCCGGTATCTGGTAACACAGCGACTTGCCGCCGCCCGTGGGCATCAGCACCAACGCATCGCCGCCGTTTACGACATGTTCGACAATGGCCTGCTGTGCACCGCGAAATGAGGTGTAGCCGAAGGTATCGCGAAGAATTTGTTGGGCAGTGCCAGAACTCATGTGTGAAAATTCAATAAAAAGTACGCTAGCTTACCCCGACTGACAGAATCCGGGGTTACTCAAGCTTAGCCGATGGTATGATTTAGCCAGAGAAACATGATCAACAATTTCCCATGAAAGGTTGTTTGATGAGTATACGCACCGTTTCTACCCAGCCATTCCCCGACCAGAAACCCGGCACTTCCGGGCTGCGCAAGAAGGTTCCTACATTCCAGCAGCCGCACTATCTGGAAAATTTCGTTCAATCCATTTTCGACAGCATTGCCGCCCCACAGGGTGCGACACTAGTGCTGGGCGGCGACGGACGATATTACAACCGCGAGGCAATCCAGATCATCCTGAAGATGGCGGCGGCAAACGGGTTTGGCGAAGTTTTGGTGGGGCGCAGTGGCATTCTTTCCACTCCGGCCGCCTCCTGCGTGATTCGCAAATACAAAACCTTCGGCGGCATCATTCTTTCCGCGAGCCACAACCCCGGCGGGCCGAAAGAAGACTTCGGCATCAAGTTCAACAGCAGCAATGGCGGCCCAGCCACCGAGACAGTTACTGAGGCGATCTTCGTCAAGAGCAAGACTATTTCCAGCTATCGCATCCTCGACGCAGCGGATGTACCGCTGGATCAACTGGGTGATACGACACTTGGCAGCATGAAGGTGAAGGTAATCGACCCAGTAAGCGACTACGCCGAACTGATGGAGTCATTATTCGACTTTGCTGCGATACGTTCTTTATTGAAAAGCGGCTTCAAGATCAAGTTCGATGCCATGCACGCCGTAAACGGGCCTTACGCCAAAGAGATTCTGGAGGCGCGTCTTGGCGCACCTGCAGGCAGCGTGATGAATGGTGTGCCGCTGGAAGATTTCGGCGGCGGCCATCCCGATCCCAACCTGACTTACGCGCATGATCTGGTGGAGATCATGTACGGTGCGGATGCACCGGATTTCGGCGCCGCATCGGATGGCGACGGCGATCGCAACATGATTCTGGGCAAGCGTTTCTTCGTAACCCCTTCGGACAGTCTCGCTTTGCTGGCGGCCAATGCCACGCTGGTACCTGGCTACAAGCAAGGATTGGCTGGCGTTGCGCGATCTATGCCAACCAGTGCGGCCGTGGATCGTGTGGCCAAAGCCCTGAATATTCCCTGCTACGAAACACCGACAGGCTGGAAATTTTTCGGCAATCTGATGGATGCCGGCAAGGTCACGCTGTGCGGCGAGGAAAGCTTCGGCACCGGCTCCAGCCATGTGCGCGAGAAGGATGGTCTGTGGGCGGTGTTGTTCTGGCTGAATATTGTCGCTGCACGCAAACAATCGGTGGAAGCCATTGTGCGTGAGCATTGGGCGAAATATGGGCGCAACTTCTACTCGCGCTACGACTATGAAGGCTTGCCGACGGACGCAGCAAATGGCGTTATGCAGCATCTGCACGACAGCTTTTCCGCGCTCACCGGTAAACAGTTCGGCAAATATGCGGTGAAAACGTGCGACGACTTCAGTTACACGGATCCTGTTGATGGCAGTGTGAGCAAAGGACAGGGCGTACGCATCCTGTTCAGCGATGGCTCGCGCATCATTTTCAGACTCTCCGGCACGGGAACAGCAGGTGCAACGCTACGTGTATATCTGGAGGCGTTTGAGGCAGATGTCGCTCAACATCATCTGGATGCACAGGTGGCTTTGAAAGAACTGATCCAGATCGCGTTGAGCATCTCCGAGTTGCAGACGCGCACCGGACGGGATCAGCCTACGGTGATTACTTGATTTTGTTCTTAGGCTGCGGCGCAGCGGTCACACCCGAGGCCGTTGCCGCCCCTTCTCCGCCAACCACCTGAAAGAATATTTCACGCTGCTTGACCATGCCGAGTTCGCTGCGCGCGCGCTCTTCGATGGCGTCGGTTCCGCTTTTCAGGTCGCGCACTTCGGCATCCAGTGCTGCATTGCGCTTTTGGGTCTGTTCGTTGGTTTGTTTCTGGGCTTCGACCTGCTTGCCCATGTCCCACACCTTCAGCCAACTACCCTTCCCCAGCCAGAGCGGATACTGCAACAGCAGGAGAAGAGCCAGCAGGATGTAGGTGACGATACGCATTACCCTAACTGGTAATAGGCCCCGCGACCGGGATAGGAAGCGCTGTCGCCGAGATCTTCTTCGATGCGCAGCAGTTGGTTGTACTTCGCCATACGGTCTGAACGGCACAGCGAGCCAGTCTTGATCTGCAGGGCATTGGTCGCCACTGCCAGATCGGCAATGGTGGAGTCTTCCGTCTCGCCGGAACGGTGCGAGATCACAGCGGTATAACCTGCGCGCTTGGCCATTTCAATCGCGGCGAACGTCTCGGTCAGGGTGCCGATCTGGTTCACCTTGATCAGGATGGAATTGGCGATGCCGCGCTTGATGCCTTCGCTGAATATTTTTGTGTTGGTCACAAAGATATCATCGCCCACCAGTTGGATTTGTTTGCCCAAACGGTCCGTCAGCAACTTCCAGCCGTCCCAGTCATGTTCGCTCATGCCGTCTTCCAGCGTGACGACAGGATACTTGTCCACCCAAGAGGCATACATGTCGATGATCTGTGCAGCGGTCAGCGTCAGACCGTCAGCCTTAAGAACGTATTTGCCATCCTTGTAGAATTCGGATGCGGCAGCATCGATGCCGATCGCCACGTCCGTACCGGGCACATATCCCGCAGCCTCGATAGCTTCGACGATCACTTTCAATGCTGCTTCGTTGGAACCCAGGGCAGGAGCAAAACCGCCTTCATCACCCACAGTGGTAGTCAACCCGCGCTTGTGCAAAATCGATTTCAAGGCGTGAAACACTTCGGCACCGCAACGCAGTGCTTCACGGAAGTTCTCGGCACCAACCGGAATAATCATAAATTCCTGAATGTCCGCACCACCGGTCGCATGTGCGCCACCGTTAATGATGTTCATCATTGGCACGGGCATTTCCATACGTGCTGCACCGCCAAGGTAGCGATACAGCGGCAGACCGCTCTCTTCCGCTGCGGCGCGTGCTACCGCCATGGAGACAGCAAGGATGGCATTGGCACCCAGGCGCGATTTGTTTTCGGTACCGTCCAGATCGATCATGGTCTGGTCGATGAAGGCTTGTTCGGCGGCATCAAGGCCGATAATGGCTTCGGCGATTTCGGTGTTCACGTTCTCGACAGCGTTCAGCACGCCCTTGCCCAGATATCGTTTCTTGTCGCCATCGCGCAGTTCGATGGCTTCTTTCTCGCCGGTGGATGCGCCTGACGGCACCGCGGCACGTCCCATCACACCCGATTCCAGCAACACATCCGCTTCCACGGTGGGGTTGCCACGGGAATCCAGAATTTCACGCGCTACGACATCAACGATTGCACTCATAGTTCTTCCTTCGCTTACACAGTTTTCAGGTTAACGTTCTCTTCAATAAAACCTTGCTGCTTCACCAAAGCGTCCAGCGCTTTCAGCGTCTTCAACAACTCTTGCAGATGTCCCAGTGGGAACGCATTGGGACCGTCCGACATCGCCTTCGCTGGATCGGGATGCGTCTCCATGAACAGGCCCGAGATGCCCGCCGCAACGGCTGCTCGCGCCAATACAGGCACGAACTCGCGCTGTCCACCACTGGATGTGCCCTGCCCGCCGGGCAATTGCACCGAATGCGTTGCGTCAAACACCACCGGACATCCTGTGTTGCGCATTACCGCCAGCGAGCGCATGTCCGATACCAGATTGTTGTAGCCAAATGAGGCGCCGCGCTCGCAAACCATGATGGTGTCGCCGCCGCTCACTTCGCGCGCCTTGTCCACTACATTCTTCATGTCCCACGGAGAAAGGAACTGGCCCTTCTTGATGTTCACTGGTTTGCCGGACTTCGCCACGGCGTGGATAAAGTCGGTCTGGCGACACAAGAAGGCGGGTGTCTGCAATACATCCACGACAGACGCCACAGGCCCAATTTCATCCTCACTATGTACGTCGGTCAACACCGGCACGCAGATCTGGGCCTTAACTTTTTCCAGAATCTTCAGCCCGGCTTCCATGCCAAAGCCACGGAAGGTTTTGCCGGAACTACGGTTGGCTTTGTCGTAAGAGGATTTGTAGATGAACGGGATGCCGAGCTTCAGGCAGATTTCCTTCAACTGTCCAGCGGTGTCGATTGCCATCTGTTCGGACTCGATCACGCATGGACCGGCAATCAGAAACAGGGACTTATCCAGGCCAACTTCGAAGCTGCAGAGCTTCATGCCGCTTCCTTGCGCTTAACTGCTGCTTCCACATACGCCTTGAACAGCGGATGCCCGGCACGCGGAGTAGAAGTGAATTCCGGGTGGAACTGCACGCCGACGAACCATGGATGCATGGTCTGTGGCAATTCCATCATTTCCGGTAAATCTTCCGACGGTGTACGCGCAGAAATGATCAGGCCGGTTTTTTCCAGTGCAGGGACATAATAATTATTCACTTCATAGCGGTGACGATGGCGCTCGTTCACTTCGTCACCATAAATGCGTTGTGCCATCGTATTCGGTTTGACCGGGCAGCGTTGCGAACCAAGACGCATGGTGCCGCCCATGTCGGAATCGGCACTGCGCTTGGCAACTTTGCCATCACGATCCAGCCATTCGGTGATCAGTGCAACGACAGGGTGTTCAGTTTCCAGATTGAATTCGGTACTGTTTGCATCGCTCATGTTTGCCACATGGCGCGCATACTCGATTACCGCGAGTTGCATTCCCAGGCAGATACCCAGGTAAGGAATCTTGTTTTCGCGCGCATATCGAATCGAAGCGATCTTGCCTTCCGTGCCGCGTACGCCAAAGCCGCCCGGAACCAGGATCGCATCAAGGTTCTTCAGACAATCCGTACCACCATTCTCGATTGCCTCAGAGTCCAGATATTCGATGTTAACTCGCGTCGCTGTATGGATACCCGCATGGCGCAACGCTTCAATCAGCGACTTGTAGGATTCGGTGAGGTCGACATACTTGCCAACCATGCCGATCGTAACCTCGTGCTGCGGGTTGTCTTGCGCCTTGATCAGGTTATGCCACACCGACAAATCTGCTGGCGGCGCATTCAACGCCAATTCTTCACAAATGATGCGATCAAGCCCTTGTTCGTGCAGCATCTGCGGAACCTTGTAGATAGTATCCGCATCCCACATTGAGATCACACTGTCTTCGCGCACATTGGCAAACAGCGAAATCTTGGCGCGCTCATCGTCGGGGATTCGGCGATCTGCGCGGCACAACAACGCGGTGGGGAAAATACCGATTTCGCGCAGTTTTTGAACGCTGTGCTGCGTCGGTTTGGTTTTCAATTCGCCGGCAGTGGCAATATAGGGCACCAGCGTGAGATGGACATATGCCACCTGATGGCGCCCCATGCGCAAGCCCATTTGTCGGGCCGCTTCCAGGAACGGCAGCGACTCGATGTCACCCACTGTACCGCCGATTTCGACAATCGCGACATCCGCCTTGCCTTCGTGCGAAGCGGCCGCGCCGCGTTCCACGAACGCCTGTATTTCATTGGTGATATGCGGAATTACCTGCACCGTTTTACCCAGATATTCGCCGCGCCGTTCCTTGCGGATCACGCTTTCGTAGATCTGTCCGGTGGTGAAATTGTTGGCCTTGCGCATCTTGGCCGAGATAAAACGCTCGTAATGCCCAAGATCCAGGTCGGTTTCGGCCCCATCTTCGGTAACGAACACCTCGCCGTGCTGAAACGGACTCATTGTGCCAGGATCGACATTAATATATGGATCCAGCTTGAGCATCGTGACTTTAAGTCCACGCGACTCCAGGATGGCCGCAAGTGAAGCGGCGGCGATGCCTTTTCCCAAGGAAGAGACAACGCCGCCGGTAATGAATATGTACTTGGTCATGGAGTGTGATTGTATCGTAAAACGGGTAAGCCTCAAAAGAAGAAGCACAGGCCGACGCACTGCCCTGCAAGCCTGATTGGACGGAAATTTCGCCCGTACAAAAGCAAAAGACCCCGCTTTTGGGCGGGGTCTTTCACTTTATAAGGAGTCTGACGATGACCTACTTTCACATGCGTAATGCACACTATCATTGGCGCGAAGTCGTTTCACTGTCCTGTTCGAGATGGGAAGGAGTGGGGCCAACTTGCTATGGTCGTCAGACATAACTGTTATCAATCGCCGCAACCGGTTTCAGTCGCAGCGCCTGATGTAATTTTGGAAGAAGTAAAAAAGGATCTTGATTGTTGCGAGCGTTACAACTTGCAACTGACCTAATGTTATAGGATCAAGCCGCACGGGCAATTAGTATCGGTTAGCTTAACGCATTACTGCGCTTCCACACCCGACCTATCAACGTGGTAGTCTTCCACGACCCTTCAGGGGGGTTAAACCCCCAGGGAAATCTCATCTCGAGGCGAGTTTCCCGCTTAGATGCTTTCAGCGGTTATCTCTTCCGTATATAGCTACCCGGCTATGCCACTGGCGTGACAACCGGTACACCAGAGATACGTCCACTCCGGTCCTCTCGTACTAGGAGCAGGTCCCCTCAAATTTCCAGCGCCCAAGGCAGATAGGGACCAAACTGTCTCACGACGTTTTAAACCCAGCTCACGTACCACTTTAAATGGCGAACAGCCATACCCTTGGGACCGGCTACAGCCCCAGGATGTGATGAGCCGACATCGAGGTGCCAAACTCCCCCGTCGATATGAACTCTTGGGAGGAATCAGCCTGTTATCCCCAGAGTACCTTTTATCCGTTGAGCGATGGCCCTTCCATACAGAACCACCGGATCACTATGACCTGCTTTCGCACCTGCTCGACTTGTCAGTCTCGCAGTTAAGCATCCTTTTGCCATTGCACTATCAGTACGATGTCCGACCGTACCTAGGATACCTTCGTACTCCTCCGTTACACTTTGGGAGGAGACCGCCCCAGTCAAACTGCCTACCATGCAATGTCCCCGATCCGGATTACGGACCTAGGTTAGAACCTCGAACACACCAGGCTGGTATTTCAACGTCGGCTCCACGATGTCTGGCGACACCGCTTCAAAGCCTCCCAGCTATCCTACACAGGTCTATTCAAAATCCAATGCAAAGCTACAGTAAAGGTTCATGGGGTCTTTCCGTCTAGCCTCGGGTAGATTGCATCTTCACAAACATTTCAACTTCGCTGAGTCCCGGGTGGAGACAGTGTGGCCATCGTTACGCCATTCGTGCAGGTCGGA
>CAYOJU010000124.1:0-3853 GCA_964404355.1 uncultured Sideroxydans sp.
AGCTCAGGATCACACCGGAGGCGGTGATGCCTATCATTTTGTCCAGCAACACCGGGCTGTAATGCTCCAGCACTTTGCGGTGTGCCGCCTTGTCTTCGGCCAGCGCAAGAATCTCCGCACGCCGCTTGGAAAAACCGAGGAACAGCGTAACCATCAGGCCGCACAGCAGCAGCCATTGCGAGGGCGGTATGCCGACCCCTAGCGTACCTGCAAGAATGCGCAACATGAAACCGGTGGCGATGATGAACACATCCAGTATCACCACATGCTTAAGCCATAACGAGTAGGCAATATTCATCACCGCGTAGCCAACCAGGATGGCCAGCACCACCGGCGAAGCGCAAAACGCCAGCACCAAACCGCACACGCCCAGCACACCTGCGAGCACCGCGGCAGAGGTTATACCAACCCGCCCTGACGCCAGCGGCCGCGAGCTTTTCTTGGGATGCAGGCGATCCTGCTCCACATCAATGATGTCGTTGAACACATACACGGCGCTGGACACCAGACAGAATGCGGCGAAAGCCAGCATCACGTGGGTAACCAGATTGGGGTCATGCCAGGCATGACCGAACAGCAGTCCGGTAAATACGAAAACGTTTTTCACCCACTGGTGAGGACGCATCAGGCGCAATAGATCGAGCAATTTATTCATTTCACTGGTTGGGGATTTGCCGATAGTAAGCGTAATCGGCGGATAACAGCAATTCCCTGTCGCCGCGACTGTCGCCATAGGCATACAAGGTGTAGCCGTCACGGCCGCCCAACAAGGCCTGCAAGCGCTGCACTTTCTCGGGTCCAAAACAGTTGGCACCGGCCAGCTTGCCGGTAACAAGCCCGGCTTCACGGGTTTGCAGATGGGTGGCGATCACGTCGTCGAAACCGGCACTGATCGCCCAGGGACGCACATAGAGGTCAAGCGATGCGCTGATCACCACGCAGCGGTGGCCCTGCTGTTTATGCCAGTTCAGGCGCTGCATCGCTTCCGGACGCAGCTGCCCCGGCAGCACATTTGCTGCGAACAGCTCGCCCTTCTGGCGCAGCTCATCCATATTCATTCCCGCGAGGCAACGAATGAACACCTTTTCCTTTGCGATGTCATTGCGGATCAAACCCAAACCGTAGCCCGCCAGTGCCGGCGACAGGGCGAACATATGCCGCACAAATGCCACCCTGCCCAGGGTATGCATCAGGAACGGGAACATGGTATCGCGCCGCGTCAGCGTGCCATCAAAGTCGAATGCCGCCACTACCGGTTTGTTCGCTTGCTCTGCACTCACATTTTCATCCGTTTGAAAATCACTTCCGGGACATGCTTGATGATCAGCATGATGTAGCGCCAGAACCACGGCAAATACACGATGTCAGCCGATTTACCCAATGACGCCACAATGCGCTCACCAATGCTTTGCGGCGAAGCCACCAGAAACAGGCCGGGCAATCCGTAGGTCATGGCGGTATCCACGAAACCGGGCTTGATGGTGATGACGCGCACACCGCCGGGATGCAGGCGATTGCGCAGCCCCTGCAGATACAGACTGAGCGCGCCTTTAGCGGCACCGTAGACATAATTGCTCTGCCTGCCGCGGTCGCCTGCAACCGAGGAGATACCGATAATAAAACCGCGTTTCAAAGGCTCCAGATAATTCGCGCAGTAGCTGAGTATGGAAACCGCACCGGTAAAGTTGCTGGCGATGATTTTCGCGCCCGTGCTGAAATCGCGTGCCGCCTGCTGGTCACCAAGATAGCCAAAGGCCAGCACAACGCCGGAAAGCTTGGGCATAGCCGCGACAACTGATTTGAAGAATGCCTCGTGGGTATCGGTCGCTTCCGCGTCGAACAGGCCGTACTGCACTTCGACGCCATAGCGCAATCTCAGATCTGCCGAAATGCGCCGCAATTCCTCCTCGTCACGCGAGGCCAGATACAGTGCATCGCCGCGTGCGGCGAATGCGGTAGCCGTACCGCGCGCAATGGCCGAAGTGGCACCCAGGATCAACACTGACTCACTCATGCTGCCTCCCCTATTCCCAGACGCCGCGACAGACTGGAACTGAAACGGTTTTGCGGATCAACCTTATTCTTGATCTTGAGCCATTCAGCGTAACGCGGATACATGACGCGGAACGATTCGGCAGACAGGCGCGCATCCTTGGCGAGATAAATCCGTCCACCATGCCGCAAAACGGTTTCATCCAGTTGATTGAGCAGCGCGAACAAGCCGGGGCTGCGGATAGGCAAATCCAGCGCCAGGGTGTAGCCCGACGTCGGAAAGGACAGCAACCCCTTACCCTGCGGGCCGAACCGCTTCAGCACCGCGAGAAAAGAAGAACGGCGACTGTCGGACAACGCCTGCAGCACTTGGCGCATACCGTCGTAGGCAGTTGCATCCGGAATGACGCACTGGTATTGCACAAAGCCGCGTTTGCCATACATGCGATTCCAGTTGCCGATGGCATCCAGCGGGTAAAAGAAAGGATTGTAATTGCTGATGAACGGCTCGCGCTTGGCGCCTGCGCGCTGGTAATACAGCCCGTTGAAAGCGGCGATGCTCAATGGATTCAGCACAAATTCCGGAAAATCAAACGGGATGCCAAGGCTCAATTTGGATTTACCGCCGTCCTTGAGGCCCAGCGGCGCTTCATTCAATTCAGCGTGATGCCCGCACATGGAAACGCCGCGTCCGAGTTTTGCCCCATTGGCCAGGCAGTCTATCCACGCCACGGTGTAGTGGTCGTCAAAGGCCGCATCCTGCATCTGGTGAAACATCTGTTCCAGGTCCCGTGCAGCATGATGCTTCACCTTCACGTAAGCATTTTGTATCTTGATGAGTTTGATCGTCACTTCGCCGATGATGCCGGTCAAGCCCATGCCGCCTACTGTGGCCCAGAACAATTCCGGTTTTTCGGAAGGCGAACACATCACCCGGCTGCCGTCGGCCAGAATCAGCTGGAGGGAAAGCACGCAGGCGCTGAATGAACCGTCGCGATGATGGTTCTTGCCGTGCACATCCGCCGCCACGCAACCGCCGAGCGAAACAAATTTCGTTCCGGGCGTCACCATCAGGAACCAGCCCTTGGGAACGATCACCGTGAGAATTTCCGCCAGCGTCGTACCGGCCTCGGCACGCAGGATGCCCTGCTCCGTATCAAACTCAAGAAAACGGTTGACGCGCTCGGTCAGTAGCACGCTCCCGTTTTCATTCAGCGCCGCATCGCCATAAGCCCGCCCCTGGCCGCGCGCGATCAGGTTGACAGCATCCGGCTTCAAGTCGGCGTAACGCTCCGGGCGTTGCAGTTCGCACGATTGCACCGGGTAACGTCCCCAGCCGGAGAGCGGAGTAATCAGCGTTGCCATTACATGTACTCCTCAGAAAAATATTTTGTGCAGAAATAACAGGGTGTGTGCGGCAGAAAATCGGGGATTCGGTAATACTTTTCCTTGATCGGCTTCAGCACATCTTCTTTATAGTGCTTGAAGTTGAAGCCATAGCCCAGCACGAAATAAAAAGTTGCGCCGCGCAATTGATATTGTTTGACCTCAACCCGGCGGAAATACGGGATGAACTGCACCAGTTCAGGTGCGGATTTTTTCACGATCAGAATGTCGCGTCCGTCGAACTCGCGGAAGTCGGTGATCATGTCATCCTGTCGCGCATAGGTGGAGCCGCCACCGAACACAAAGAAGTTCTTGCCGTAATGGTAGGAAAGGATCGCGGCCGGCGTATAACCATCCGACGCCAGTAAAAATCCCTGCTGTTCCAGTGGCCGCAGCTGTTCCACGATGGCATCGTTCTTGAACATGAACACGATGCCGTCATACAGCTTGTTGTGCTTCCAGGTTTCCATCGGCA
>CAYOJU010000124.1:3953-7705 GCA_964404355.1 uncultured Sideroxydans sp.
CCTTCGTTGCGGTGATAAATGTTGAACAGGATGTTGTCCCAGCAATGGGTATAGTTCCAGTAGAAATTGACCAGCGCAAACGGCAAAGCGACCAGAAACAGCAACACAAAACCTTTGGTCTTCTGCACGCTTTTTTCCGAAAAAATGAAATACGCCACGAAGGCCAGTCCCAGCAACACGGCAAAATATTTCGACAGGAAGGCCATGCCGAACAGGACGCCGGACAGTGCATACCAGGCCATGCCGTTCTTTTGCAGTGCCTTGAACAGTGCGACTGCGGAAAGGAACGCCAGCAGGATCAGCGGCGTATCGGTCGTCACCAGCACATTCAGCAAATTGAGCGGCGACACCAGGAACAAAACAGCAACCAGCGCCGCTTTGGCTTCATCATACGGTTTGAGCAGACGAAAGATACCGATACCGATGAGCGTGGTAACCAATATCGAAGGCAGACGCAACACGACTTCCGAACTGCCGAAGAGC
Source organism: uncultured Sideroxydans sp. (assembly GCA_964404355.1). Lineage (GTDB taxonomy): Bacteria > Pseudomonadota > Gammaproteobacteria > Burkholderiales > Gallionellaceae > Sideroxyarcus. The sequence continues at coordinate 4,437 of CAYOJU010000124.1, forward strand.
AGCATGAACTGGAGCACCCAGCCCACCATGGGCGGGTGATCGTAGAAACCGAAATCGGGGTGTTTTGCCCAGACGATGAAATAGGCCTCGTCGCCCGACATGGGCAACACCCAGGCCAGTACGAGTTTGATCGCCAGCGTAACCAGCAATGCATACTTGTACAGCAATACCGGGGTTATCTGTTTCATCGGGTATCTCTCAACCGTCGCTCTTCCAAAAGATCTGCCGCCCGATTATCGCAATGTATAGCTGCCCGCCTGCGTGCCGAAGCCCGGGAACGCACTGGCCACGCCCGCGCCGAATTTTTTCGCCAGACGATCCGCGAGGCCTTCGTGCGTGGTGAAGTCCACGACGTTTTCCACCTTGATCACGTCGCGCGCCACCGAGTCCACACTGCCTGGCGCATCTGCCAACCCCATCTGGATGGCCTTGTCGCCCGTCCAGAACAAACCGCTGAACATTTCCGGTGTTTCCTTCAGGCGCTTGCCGCGGCCTTTTTTCACCACGTCGATGAATTGCTGGTGGATGTCCGCCAGCATCTTTTTGGTGAATTCTTCATGCTTGGGATTACGCGGCGAGAACGGGTCCATGAAGCCTTTGTTTTCACCCGCCGTCATCAGGCGGCGTTCCACGCCGAGCTTCTGCATAGTGCCGGTGAAACCGAAACCGTCCATCAATACGCCGATGGAACCGACGATGCTGGCCTTGTTGACGTAGATCTTGTCTGCCGCCGCGGCGATGTAGTAACCGCCAGAGGCACACATGTCTTCCACCACCACGTAAAACGGAATCTCGGGGTGCAGAGTACGCTGGCGGCGGATTTCGTCATTCACCAGACCCGCCTGAACAGGGCTGCCGCCGGGGCTGTTGCAGCGCATGATGATCCCTGCCGTGTTCTTGTCCTTGAATGCGTCCTGCAAACTGCCGATGAGGTTATCGGCATTGGCATTACTCTCGGACGAGATGACACCATTCAGCTCGATCAACGCAGTGTGTTTCCCGAGTGAACCGTCGACCTTGCCGCCCACCCAGCCCATGAACAGAAACAGGATGAGGAACAGATAACCAAACGTCAGCACCTTGAAGAAGATGCCCCAGTGCCGCGTGCGGCGCTGCTCCTGAACAGCAGACATGGCCAGCTTTTCCAGCACGCCGCGTTCCCAGTTGTTGTTGTTTTCTTCAGCCATGTTGATACTCCTTCAATAAATTCGTTATGCGTTTGCCTTGAACCATGCTCTCAGTTCGACGAAATCATTCAGCAAAGCGACAGGATTCAGTTCGCGCAACTGATCTTCAGGATGCGCGCCATGTGTTACGCCAATTGCGTCCACCCCGGCGTTGATCGCCATCTGCAGGTCGTGTGTGGTATCGCCGACCATCAGGGTGCGTTCCGGCGTCACTTCCAGTTCATCCATCAGCTCCAGCAACATCGCAGGATGCGGCTTGGAGAACGTACGATCCGCCGTGCGGGTGGCGTGGAAATACTCGCCCATTTGTGTCGTTTCAAGCGCCCGATCAAGTCCGATGCGGTTCTTGCCCGTCGCCACCGCAAGCTGATAACCGGCATCGCGCAATTCGACGATGGTCTCCCGTGCCTGCTCGAACAACGGGATGGTGTCGTGTTGCGACAGGAAATGATGACGGTAACGCGCCACCAGCGGCTCATATTTTTCTTCCGGCGCATCGGGAACTGCGTAGCGCAAGGCCTGCATCAGCCCCAGGCCGATCACATGGCGTGCCGTTTCATCGTCCGGAACCGGCAGTTTCAGATCGCGACATGCCGCCTGGATCGAAGCAGCGATGATCGCCGTGGAGTCCATTACCGTGCCATCCCAGTCAAACACGATCAAGTCATATCGTTTTGTCATTCGTCGTGCCAGAAAAATACAGGCGCGGATTCTACCATTTAGCTTGCCCCAGCTTTCGACAACCCATACCATGCCGCGCCATGAGTACCTTATCCAGCTGGTTGATCTATTGCCGCCCCGGTTTCGAACGCGATTGCGTGGAAGAAACCCAGGCCAAGCCCGTCGAAACGACCGAAAACAGCGGCTTCGTCGTGCTGCAAGGCAAGCCGCGCCTGACTTACAGGCAATTGACCTTTGCGCGCCAATTGCTCAGTTTGCTTGCGGAAGTGCACGAATTGCCGGAACGCGACCGCCTGACACCGCTGCTGGCGGCAATACCCGCATTGCCTGAGCGGTTTGGCGCCTTGTATCTGGAAGTGCCGGACACCAACGAGGGCAAGACGCTCTCAGGCTTCACCAAGCGCTTCCAGCCTCTGCTGGAGGAGCAACTGCGCAAAGATTCTCGTCTTGCGGACGATCCCGCTCTGCCGCGCCTGCATATCTTTTTTCCCGACAACCATCGCGCCCTGATCGCAACCAGTGATCCGCACAACAGCGCCGCTGCGCTCAATGGCATCCAGCGCGTCAGCATGGTGAGCGATGCGCCCAGCCGTTCTTACCTCAAGCTCGCGGAAGCCTTCGAGGTGTTTCTCGACCATAAGGAACAGGCACTGTGGCTAAAGCCGGGCATGACGGCGGTGGATTTGGGCGCCGCGCCGGGCGGCTGGACCTGGCAACTGGTACAGCGCGGATTGAAAGTCACCGCGGTGGACAATGGCCCGCTCAAGGGCGCAGCCGCGGGACATCCGTCCATCAAGCATCTGAAACAGGACGGTTTCCGCTTCCGCCCGCAGCGCCCGGTCGATTGGCTGGTATGCGACATGGTGGAACAGCCTCAACGCGTCGCTGCATTAATGACGGAATGGTTCGTTGGCGGACTGACGCAACGCGCCATATTCAACCTCAAGTTGCCGATGAAAAAGCGCGTCGCCGCCCTGCACGAGGCGCTCAACGGCATGCGCACCGCATTCAATAACAAAGGCATACGCTACCAACTGGAAGCCAGGCAGCTTTACCACGACCGGGAAGAAGTGACGATCTTTCTGGCGCGCAAACGCTAACGAGGAATCAAACAGTTTCGTCGATATGGTCGACCAGATCGTCCGCACGCATGTTGTGACGGCGACGATCCGGACCGGAACGCAATTCAACCAGTACCGGCTGCTGACTCACGCGGCGGCAGATTTTGCGTCGGTCTTCAAAGGGTTCGGCACGCTGATATTGCTGCTTCACCAGTGGTGTAGTCTCTTGCCGTGGTGCTTGTTGCCCGACAGTTGGAACAGCCTGGTCGCCGGAAGAGATCGGTTTAACCGCATCAATGCGTGTCAAAGCTCCCACCTGACGGGTTGTCGGACTCATCGA
>CAYOJU010000125.1:0-7670 GCA_964404355.1 uncultured Sideroxydans sp.
GGGTTAGGAACGGTCCTCCGATCATCATCAACACACTGCCTGACAACGTCCGCTTAGGTGCAGGTAACGGACATCTTCCCGGCCTGTGCAGACAACCTTCTCAACTTTCCTCGCTGATTTGCTCAGCCAAATTGACAAGACTGTTTACAGTCAACGTAGGCTCGATTCCCCACGGGTCGAATAGTGCGTCTGGCGAGCGCTTGATCCAAGCGGACCGCATCCCTGCAGAGATAGCACCAATCACATCGAATGGATTGCTGGAAATAAGCCAAGCATTCGTGCCCGAGGCGCCAGCTCTTTTCAGGAAATGACTGTATACGCCCGGATTGGGTTTGAACGATTTCACTTCGTCGACACTGACTACATCGAGAAAGTAGTCCCTGATGCCGGCGTTTTTCAGCAACGCTTCCACTGCGTCTGCACTGCCGTTTGAAAATGCGAACATTCTGAAGCCGGATGCTTTTGCGCGGGCCAAGCCTTCTGCCACGTCGTCGAAGGCTGGCAAAACTTTATATGCGTCCAGCAATTCCGCTTTGTCGTTTTGACCAAGCGCCACCTTGAAATACGCACTCGTATAATCGAGCGCGTTTCTGGTGCATACGGCAAAGTTTTCGTAGTTCTGCATCAAACCGCGACGGAATGAGTATTCCAGCTGCTTCTCACGCCAGACGCGGGAGAATTCAGGGGCCTTGCTGCCGACGTGTCTCTCCAGCGCAATAACGACGCCATGAGTATCAATCAATGTCCCGTAGACATCGAACGCGAGCGTAGTAGTCATAAGACTATTCTCCTTTGTTGTTGCACATCACGGCGATTCATGCGATGTGTCGATTATGATAGCCAGACTATTTCCACACACCTTCCGCCACGTCAACCACGCTGCCGCCGACAAATACCTCAATGCCGTTTGTGTTCTTGTTGGCGCGCAAAGCCAGCGTGGACGGGCGTGCCATTTCATAGCCTTGACCAGCCAGCACATCCAGCGTGTATGTGCCGAACACCTGATGCTGCGAGAGATAGGCTGCAAGGCAGCCGTTGCCGCTGCCCGTGGCGGCATCTTCGGGCACGCCGTAAAAGTCGGCGAATACGCGCACGCTCAGGCGGTGTGCCGTTTCGTAGCCTTCGCGGCTGAAGACGAGAACATTTCTGGCCCATGCGTCGCTGACCAGCGCGAAGTATTCTTCCCTGCAGATTTTTGCACGTTTGAGTGCATCAAGGTTCCTGAGTGGCACGATGAGGTGCGGGAATCCTGTGGATACTTCCTCAATGGGAAAGTGAAGATCAATATCCGATGGGGGAATACACAGCACTTTCGCCAGCGTGCCGGCGTCAAGTTGCTTGCCGAAGGTGGGTGGCATCTGCTGCATCCACACCATGGATGTATCGGAAAAAGTGACCGGTATTTTGCCTGCGCGCAGGTTGAGCGTGAGGTCATTTGCCTCGGTCAGGCGCAATTTATTGCGGATGACGTGTGCTGTGCCGATGGTTGGATGCCCGGCAAAATCGATCTCTGCCTTCGGTGTGAAGATGCGCACGTCATAGCCGCCGTTTCGCGGCAGGCGCGAGGTGATGAAGGTTGTTTCCGAGAAATTGATCTCTCTGGCGATCTTTTGCATCTCCTGATCCGAGAGGGAGTCGCAGTCTATGAAAGTGGCGAGCTGGTTGCCGCCATAGCGCTGGTTGGTGAAGACGTCGGTGATGAAGAATTGTGGCTTTTTCATTCAGTTCACTTTTCGTTGCCGTCTGCAAAGGCTGCATTCTGCTTGGCGAAGCATAAAACTTCAATTCGGTGCGTCAGGAAACTGCTCTATTCGCAGTGTGCAGATGCAGGCCGGCAGTGCGGGTTGTTTTATGAGCTTTGCTGAAATTCGAATTCCTGCAACACGGCCGGTTTGCTCCGGTAGTCGCTATAGCGCAGCCAGACCGGGCGCACCCTGACGTAAGCAATATCCGGCCATTCCAGTCTTGCACGGCCTAGTGGGAAAACTTCGAAGTAAATGGTTTGCAGTCTCTGCAACTCGGCACCGTCCGGAAAATCGGCAACACCCTGATACTGCACGGTGCGCTCGTTGCCATCCTCCCAGCCGCCGATGACGAAACTGATCTGCGGGTTGGCGTGCAAGTTGGCAAACTTGCGCGTGCCGGAGAGTGTGTCGAACACGATCTCGAGTTGCTCGGTAAACGCCACACCAACAAGTGCCGTCTGCGGCAAGCCCAGTGAGGTCACCGAGGCCTGCACCGCATGGCGCTGGGTGCGCAAGAAACCCAACACGTCGGCTGGGCTCAGTATCAATTGTGATTTATTCCTGCTCATATGCCCTCTGCAAACCAGCGATATCGATCTTCTTCATTTGCATCATGGCCTGCATCACTCTTCCGGCTTTTGCCGGGTCGGGATCGCTCAGCAACTCACCGAGCTGTTTGGGTACGATCTGCCAGGTCATGCCGAACTTGTCGTCCAGCCAGGCGCATTGGTTGTACTTTCCGCCTTCACCGAGCTTTTTCCAGTAGTAATCCACTTCGGCCTGGTTCTCGCAATCCACGACAAAGGAAGTGGCGGGCGAAAATTTGTACATCGGTCCGCCGTTGAGCGCGACGAACTTCAGGCCGTTCAGCTCAAAGCTGGCGGTGAGTACCGTTCCCTCCGGCATTGGTGCGCCCTTGCCGTAGCGATTGATGCCGAGTACTTTTGAGTTCTTGAACACGGAGACGTAGAAATTCATCGCCTCTTCCGCTTGTCCATCGAACCATAAGAATGGAGTGATCTTTTGCATGATGTTTCTCCCCGGTCAACCGGCGTAAGCCTTCTGCAATTGTGCGATATCAGGCTTCTTCGCCGTATCCTCACTTTTCCGCGAAGGATTTCAGCCTGGCGAGGCCGATCTCAAAATCCCTTCCGATCATCTTGTCCATATTGATGAAAACACCCATGAGCTTGGCGAAGTAAGTCTGTTTGTCTTCCAGTATCCAGGAGACAGTGGTGGTATTTCCTGCGGCCTTGAGCGCGAACACGACATGGTTGCGGCCCTCAAACGGTTTGATCATGTGCAGGTCGAACGCAATCCGCGATGGCAGTACCGATTCGGTGATGGCAATCTCTCCCTGGCCTACCTCCTTGTTGCCTTGCCACGCATAGGCGGCGCCCTTGCCGCTGGCATTTCCGCTGTAGGTCTTTGTCATCGCCGGGTCTTTGTTGTATGGCGTCCAGGCATCCCACTGGTGAAAATCGTTAATGAGCCCGAATATTTTTTCGCGCGGTACCTTGATGTCAATCGAACGCTCGACATGGAGAATATCCGGCTTGGTCGCGGAATAGATCAGCATCAGCAGGACAATAACGGCGATAGCAAAGGCGATGGTTCTTAACATGACGATTCTCCTTGCGCAGCGACTCAAGCGTGGCCGTAAACCAGCAAGACCGAGCCGCCCGGGAATGCAGTTGTTCTCAGCAGCTTCAATTTCATGGGTTCGACAAACAGCGGCAGACCGTCGGACAGGACAACAGGATGGACGATCAGCCAGTATTCGTCGATGAGTCCGAGCGTGGACAGCGACTGGACGAAGGCAGCACCTCCGTGAGCCAGAATGTACTTGCCTGGTTCCTGTTTTATGCGCGCGATTTCGGTCACCAGATTTCCATTTGCGATTCGGGTGCCCTGCCAATCGGCATGTTCAAGCGTTTTGGAGAATACGACCTTGGGTATCGTGTTCATCGGCTCCGCATAGACCTCGGTCGAGGTCGGCCAGTAGGCCGCCATTTCATAATAGAGATTCCGCCCCATGATATGGGTACCCGCCTGCCACAGCGTGCCGACTTCCCAGTCTTTCAGCTGGTCGTCATAAGTGCTGAAGATCCAGTCAGTCGCATTTCCTTCGGCCGGTCGAATGTAGCCATCAAGCGAGACATGCATTTTCAGGATCACTTGGCGCATAGGTCCTTCTCCTTGGTGTAGGCTGATGCAGCCTTTCCTTGCATCTCCTACTCGATTTGTTGGGCGAGCCGCCCCAGTGCTTCGTCCCAGCTGATGCAGTATCCCGCCTGATTGGCAGCATCCTTGTGAACCGCACTTTCAAAGATGGTGTGCAAAGTGATGGTCGTCTCGCTGCCGTACTCGGCGAAAGTGATGGTTACCCGCGCGCGCGGAGGCAATCCTGCGCCGCAAGGATGGCCTTCGTTCGCTGTGCTGTCATAGACGATGCGCATCGGTTCCGAGATCTCGCGAAAGATGCCTTTGCACGGGTAGGTGTTGCCGTCGGGCCCGCACATGAGCAGGTTGAATTCGCCGCCCGCGCGCAAATCGATCACGCAGGATGAATTGGCGAAACCCTTCGGTCCCCACCATTGCATGACATGTCTTGGATCCGTCCACGCCTGCCACACCAACGCGCGCGGCGCGTTGAAATTGTGCGTGATGACCAGTTCATGCCCTGCGGCATGGTCGGGGTTCCTCTCGGACATACCTCGCTCCTGTGCGATAAAGCCGGCTAAGGCCCCGGCGACTCAGGCGGCACGATGACCATCCATGACACACCGAAGCGGTCGGCCACCATGCCGAACCTGGGCGAAAAGAAAGTCTCCGCCATTGGCATCTGCACTTGCCCGCCCTTCGAAAGCGCCTTGAACGATCGCTCGGCTTCGGCCACAGTCGCAACCGTCAGCGATAACGAGGTTCCCCGGAAATCGGGCTTGCCGGAACACATGCCATCGGAAGCGAACACCGTGGCATCGCCGATGCGAAAACTCATGTGCATCACCTTGTCGCCGGAACCGGGCGGCAGCATGTCCGGTGCTTGCGGCTCAGGGCTTTCCTTGTAACGCATGAGCATGGTCACTTCGGCACCCAGTGCGGTGCGATAGAACTCAAAGGCTTCTTCGCAATGCCCCTCGAAAAACAGGTAGGGGGTGAGTTGCGTGACGGCCGCTTTTGCCGGTGAGGGCGATTTTGATTTGGCGGACGGGCCGGTTTTGCCGATCTGTTTTTCCATTTCAGTCAAATATCCGGCAAGGCGCGCCAGCGTTTGCTTTCCGCCTTCAATCGCGTCGTGGTTCTTTATCTGGATGTCGCGCGTTTCGGCTGTCGGGAAGAGTGCGCGTATGGTCACTTTGGTTTGTTTGCCCAGCGCATCGAGAGTCCACGTCGCTTTGAACAGCTCGGCGGGGTCGCCTTTCTTGCCGGTGCCAAGCGAATACTCGATGCATTCCGGTTTGGTTATTGCGGTGAAGGTACTCTTGTTCGGATAGTCGGTGCCATCCGGCCCGTGCATGATGTGTTTCCATATGCCGCCGACACGGAAATCCATTTTCTCCAGCGTGTTGGTGAAACCGGTCGGACCCCACCAATTCACAACATGTTCCGGGTTGCTTATGGCTTCCCAGACCAGTTCGCGCGGAGCATCAAGGATGCGCGTGATGATCATCTCGCGATCGGAGTCGTCGGCGATTTCACCCTTCAGGTAGGAAGCGAGCCGCTCAAGCGTGCCGCTCCAGCCTTTACGCATTTCATCGTGAGCTTCATCGAAAGTCCTCAGCTCCAGATTTGTGGCATACAGAGGAGTCCAATGGATTGTGACTATCGTCTTGTTATTCCGCTCTTCAAAAGTAGTGGTGGAGAGCGTTTCCAGAGGCCAACTGGTGGACATGGGATGTCGGGTTATGCGGCCCAGCTCATCGGAAAAGCACGAGACCACAACGAGGCGTTCGGGTGTGACGATTTCGCGGAAGGTCCACTTGCCCCATATCGTTTGTCCATCGGGCGAGCGCAAAGCGTAGTGAAATATGCCGTCCGGACGCAGGTCCAGCTTTGCCTGCTGCATGGAGTAGCCCTCCGGGCCAAACCACTTGATCAACTGATCGTGTTCAGTCCAGGCTTGCCAGACTTTTTCGCGTGGCGCATCAAACAGGCAGGAAATGACAAATTCATTGGTGCTGATTGCACTATCTACTCTTGCGTCCATGATTGTTCTCCTTCTCTTGCGTTTGCAATGTTTGAAGGTAGAGATCCAGGCGGTCCAGACTTTGCTCCCAGAATTGGCGGTACTGTTCGATAAAACTGGCGGCTTCACGCAAAGGTGCGGCTTCCAGGTGACAGGGCCGCCATTGTGCCTGGCGACTACGCGTGATCAATCCAGCACTCTCCAATACCTTTAGGTGCTTGGTAATGGCGGGCGTGCTGATATCGAATGGGGCTGCTAACTCAGTGACCGAGGTCTCGCCTAGAGCCAGTCGCGCAAGGATGGCGCGGCGGGTTGGATCGGCAAGTGCGGCGAAAGTGGTGCTGAGGCGGTCGGCGGACATTTTCTGCTCCGATTGTTAATTAACCGGATGGTAAAATACGCCAACCAACTGATTTTGTCAAGTATAGAGCTGTTGTGCGGGTGGGTATTACGTCGGTTAGACATTCCGTTGCTAAGCCTTTAGACTTGCGGCCTTTTTCACAGGCAAGCACCATGTCAGCTGATTCAGACCAGACCCTGAAAGAACCCACCGCCGTCCCGCGCGACCAGATCGCGCGCGAAGTGGCGCGCCGGCGCACTTTTGGCATCATCTCCCACCCGGATGCGGGCAAGACCACGCTCACGGAAAAACTGTTGTTGTTTTCCGGAGCGATCCAACTGGCCGGTGCGGTGAAGGCGCGCAAGAGCGGCCGCCATGCGACATCGGACTTCCTCGAGATCGAGAAGCAGCGCGGCATTTCCGTCGCCAGCTCGGTCATGCAGTTCGAGTACCGCGACCATGTGGTGAACCTGCTCGACACGCCCGGCCACCAGGATTTCTCCGAAGACACCTACCGCGTGCTCACTGCCGTGGACTCCGCGCTGATGGTGATTGACGCAGCCAAGGGCGTGGAAGCGCAGACCATCAAGCTGCTCGATGTGTGCCGCATGCGCGACACGCCCATCATCACCTTCATGAACAAGATGGACCGCGAGGTGCGCGATCCGCTGGAACTGCTGGACGAGGTCGAGTCGGTGCTGAAAATCCAGTGCGCGCCGGTGACCTGGCCGCTCGGCATGGGCAAGACCTTTCGCGGTGTGTACCACCTGCTGCGCGACGAGATATTGCTATTCACGCCGGGTGAGGAGCGCGCCGATGGAGAGGTCGAGGTCATCAAGGGCATTGATAATCCCGTGCTTGCCGAACGTTTCCCGCTGGAGATCGAGCAACTCAAGATGGAAGTGGAATTGGTGCATGGCGCTTCGCACCCGTTCGACCAGCAACGCTTCCTCGACGGCAAGCAGACTCCCGTGTTCTTCGGTTCCGCCATCAACAACTTCGGCGTACGCGAGATTTTGAACGCGCTGCTGGACTGGGCGCCCGCGCCCATCGCGCGCGATGCCACGGCGCGTGTCGTGAATCCGAGCGAGCAGACGTTTTCCGGCTTCGTGTTCAAGATCCAGGCCAACATGGATGCCAACCACCGCGATCGCATCGCCTTCCTGCGAGTGTGCTCCGGCCATTTCGAGCGCGGCATGAAGATCAAGCACCTGCGCATCAACCGCGAGATTCGCGTGTCCAACGTGGTGACCTTCATGGCTTCCAGCCGCGAACAGGTGGAAGAGGCCTACGCGGGTGACATCATCGGCCTGCCCAACCACGGCAACATGCAGATCGGCGACAGCTTTTCCGAAGGTGAAGTGCTGCAGTACACCGGTATTCCGTATTTCGCGCC
>CAYOJU010000126.1:0-7523 GCA_964404355.1 uncultured Sideroxydans sp.
GTTAGCCGTTTTTCCCTGTGCTGACAAGCCTTCTGGGCATTTTCTTCATGTTTAACGTGATCTTGTTTGAACCCGAAATTCCGCCCAACACCGGCAATATCATCCGGTTGTGCGCGAATACCGGCTGCCAACTGCATCTGGTTCGTCCGCTGGGATTCGATCTTGATGATAAAAATCTGCGCCGTGCCGGGCTGGATTACCACGAGTACGCCACCATGCAGGTGTATGACAACCTTGCCGCTTGCCTGCAAAGCTTGCCGCAGGCACGGTTGTTCGCATTCACCACCAAGGCCTCGCACCCGTATCACGAGGTGAAATTTCAGGCAGGGGATGCGTTCCTGTTCGGCCCGGAGAGTCGCGGACTGCCACTTGAGTTGCTGGAATCGATTTCGCCGGAACGGCGTTTGCGCCTGCCGATGCTGCCGGACAACCGCAGCCTGAATCTGTCAAATACGGTTGCCGTGGCAGTGTTTGAGGCTTGGCGGCAATGCGGCTACGTGGGCAGTCAGCCGACGAATTCGCTGCCGGGTTGACGGCTGAGCAGCGCTTCCACCGCTTTATCCGCCGCGAGATTTTCGTACAACACACGATACACCGCTTCGCAAATCGGCATCTCGACGCCGTGCTGCTGTGCGATGCGATGCACTTCGCGTGCCGTGTAGACGCCTTCCGCAACGTGACCCAGTTCTTTGAGAATATTGTCCAGCGTCTTGTGCTGGGCGAGCAGCATGCCCACCTGGCGGTTGCGCGACAGATCGCCCGTACAGGTCAGGATCAAATCGCCCACGCCGGTCAGTCCACCCAGCGTCTCGGCACGTCCGCCCATCTGCAAACCGAGCCGCGTCATTTCGGCCAGGCCGCGCGTTAGCAAGGCGGCGCGGGCATTGAGACCCATTTTCATGCCATCGCAGATACCGGCCGCAATGGCCAGCACGTTCTTGACCGCACCGCCGATCTCCACCCCCACCATGTCGGTGCTGGAGTAGATGCGCAGGCGCGAATGGTGCAGGGCTTTTGCCGTGTGCTGGGCGAATTCGACATCGTTCGATGCCAACGTCATTGCCGTTGGCTGGCCGCGCGCTACTTCCTGCGCAAAACTGGGACCGGACAGGGCCCCGCGAGGGAAACTGGCCGGCAATATTTCCTCCGCGATCTGGTGAGGAAATTGCGAAGTCTCGCTTTCAAACCCCTTGCACACCCAGATCACGGGGACGGGAGCGGGCTGCTTGGCCAGTTGTTGCAGGGTGTTGCGCAGTCCGGCGACGGGAACGGCGACGATAACCAGCTCGGCACCGGCCAATGCCTCGTTCAACGAAGTGGAAAGCTTCAGTTCGGCAGGAAGCGGAACATCGGGCAGAAAGCGCTGGTTACAGCCGTCGCGGACCATCGCCTCGATTTCGTCGGCTTCACGAGACCAGAGTGTGACCTGATGGCGCGGAGCAAAACTGACCGCCAAGGCAGTCCCCCATGCGCCGGAACCCAATATTGCTAATTTCATTAATCGCCCCAAACATCAACGGACTTTACGTAGCCCATGGTTCCGTCCGCATGACGCACTTTGACCCAGCCGCTGCCCGTATTGCCCAGCCATTCCAGAGCGAGCTGCTGCGTCGCCTTGAATACCACATCGGCTTTGTCTTCCGGGCTGCTGCGCACGCTGCTCAGCGGAACCGTCACCACGACATAGCGTTTACTGCTCAGCTGCCGCTTTTCGATCCAGAACAACTTGCCCGAGACGTCACGCACCTTGACCCAGTCGGCCAACTCCACCACTTGTTCCAGCGGCAGATAACGTGTGGCGACGAACAGCTTCTTGGCCTTGAGCGAATTGGCGTCGTACAGAATGGCGGGCTCGGCAACAGAGACGAAGTCGAAAGCGACCGCTGCCGGGCTGACAGCAAGCAACATCAGCAATGTCGCCCGGCAGTTCAAGGATTGAACCTTGTTCTTCACGATCGCCCCCTCGCCCACTGGGAGAGGGTTGAGGTGAGGGAAACGGGCACGTCGAGTTTCATTATCGAATATGGCTTTTCGCCATGCCCGTTAGTGTTTGACCACCTCATCGGCGGCCGGAGCCTGCGCCTGACTCTGCTGTTTTTGCTGCAGATAAATCGCTTCGAAGTTGATCGGATTGAGCATCACCGGGGCGAACCCGGCGCGGATCGACATATCCGACACAACCTCGCGCAGGTACGGATAAAGGATGTTGGGACAAACAACAGCCAGCACCGTCTCCATCTCCGGCGCGGGAATATTGCGCGCCTGGAATATTCCTGACTGTTTGGCCTCGATCAGGAAGAGCACCTTGTCCTTTTCGGGTACTTTGGCCGTGACGGTGGCGGTGACGGTGACGTCGAATATGCCGTCTTCGACCATCGCCGCCTCGGAGTGCAATTGCACGTCGATCTGCGGGTTATCGCGATCGAGGAATATCTGCGGTGCATTCGGCACCTCCAACGACATATCTTTTACATACAACTTCTCGATATTGAAGATCGGTTGCGGGTTTGCTTGCGCTGCTTCGGTCATGGCCTCTTCCTTAAATTTTTAGTTATTAATATGGTTACTTGTTCAACATTACATCCAGTTTGCCCTCGCGATCAAGCGCGGCCATATCGTCATACCCGCCCACATGTTCTCCGTTGATGTAAATTTGCGGCACGGTGCGGCGGCCTGTCTTCTGGATCATGATATCGCGCATTTCCGGCTGCAGATCGACACGAATCTTCTCAACATCGGTTATACCCTTGCGCTGCAGCAGCTGTACTGCGCGTACGCAATACGGACAGACCTCCGTACAATACATGACAACCTTGTTCATTACTTCTCCAGCGGCAGACTGGCTTTCTGCCAGGCGGTAATACCGCCGTTCAGGTTGTAAGCCTGGGCAAAACCCTGCTTGCCGAGCAAGGCGCAGGCGGAAGCGGAACGCTGCCCGCTGCGGCAAACCACGACAATCGGACGCTCGCGGTATTTTTCCAGTTCGCCGAGGCGTCCCTTGAGCTTTCCCTGCGGAATCAGCTTGCTGTTCAAGATATGCCCGGCAGCGTATTCGCTTTCTTCGCGCACATCCAGGATCAGTGCGTTCTTGTGGTTGATCAGCTGCATCGCCGCGATGTGATCAACGTCCTTGATGCCCAGCAGACGGTTACCGAAGTAAGACCAGAACAGCATGATGCCGCTGGTCACGGCGAGCGTAAATATCCAGATATTATTTTGCAGAAATTGCAGCACTTCGATACTCCTCGATTTTTTGGGTGGCGAATTCTAGCAGAGGGGAAATACGCACGGGGTCTTTGCGTGCCATATCCTCCATCTCCCGACGGGCCGTAGGGTAATCCATGGGATACGCCCAGATTGCCTGTTCCATTTGAGTTTTGGCCTTTTCCGGTTCGTCCGACAAGGCCAGCAAGAAGGCCTCGTGATACACCACGGTAGCGATCGGTACAAAATGCAGCACAGTCTCGTTCAATGCGAGCTTGTCCTTCAAATGGTCGGCACTGATATCCATTGTGTTGGTGATGAACATCTTGGCATAGGAGCTCAGCAAGGTCGAATTGTTCACTGCCATCAATTCATCCTGTACGTGCGGAATCAGTCTGTGATCCTTAAGTGCCATTCCGCGCAAGGTTAGGGCATTCTCCAGACGCTTATAGTCCTGAAACACCTGCAACAAAGAAACCGCCCCCAGCAACAGCATCATGGCAACCGACACTCTCCCGAGGTTGCGTAACTCCAAACGGTAGGATGTGGCATCGAATATGCCCAGCATGACAGCTGCCACGCCGATGAAATAGGTATACCACAACGGATATTCCAGCATGCTGTGGATACCCAGCACGGCCAGAATGGCATAGCCCCACCAGTGAAAGATGGTGAATTGCACGTTACGAACGGCCGATTGCCAGAACCACAGACCCAGCGTACCCAGGAGAATCACCACACCCGCCAAACCTGCTTCAGCTGCAATCTGCATCACCAGATTGTGGGCGTTGTTGTACAGGCCGAAGATGTTCGGGTTGTGTAATACCGGAACCAGTTGCAGATGCTGGTATGCGAACTGCCCGAAGCCCGCACCAATCAGCGGGAATTGCGCAAATATCAGCCACGCTTCGCGCCACAGATGCAACCGGATATTTCCGCTGGCATTGTCCCCGAACAAGCGCTCTGCCGACGTCACGCTACCGGTTGAACCGGCCAGCCAGGGTATCTCTGCCACGAAATGCATCAGTCCGAATCCCAGCAATAGCGCCAGACTGTAATACAGCAGCGGCCGCAGTGACTTGTCACGGCGTTGCCACAAAAATGCCAGCAGTACGGCGAACATCAGGTAAAGCCAGGAACTGCGCGATCCGGATAACACCATGACGAATAACATGGGCACAGCAAGCAAGACCACCTGCCATATCCGCATCGACAGGCGCATATGCAACAAGCCCAGAGAAATCATCCCCATGACAAGGTAGCTGGCAAAGTGGTTGGGTTGAGCCGTATTGCCGTATACCGCATTGGTAGTCTTGGCCGTAACCAATGGACTCAGGAATGTGTTCCAGCGATAGTGCTGCAAAATACCGGCCAAGGTATTCAACTCCGCGCCAATCAGCAAAAACGCCGCTAGTACCGTTACCAGGGTGGGCAAGCCGAGTTCAACCCGCAACGCCTGCCCCAGCATCATCAACAGCGCCGCAAACAGGAAATACAGGCTCAGCATCATCAGATGGTCGAAATGCGTGATGCGTCCCACCAAAAACTGGATCATCAGTACCAGCATCAGTCCGATCGGCAATAGCACAATGCGCGGCACTTCGGGCGCATGCCAGAAACGCGTAGTCAACAGCAAGGGCATCGCGCACAACCCCAGCAAACCGGTACCCCATTCCTGATAGAAGGTGGTGATGGGATAGGCGTGGTTGTAGTACAGAAAAGGCAAAACCCACATCAGACCGACAAAGGTCAGACTGATGTGGGCAAGGCCGAACGAAGAGGGAAGGTGTTTTTTTAGCAACTGCCTTTGATGCCAAACTTGGCGAGGATGTTATTCAAGGGACATATCTGGGTAAAACCGCTCTGAAACAGGTTCAATCCCACAAATGCGGTGAAAAACAGGAAGTATTTGCTGACGAACAATGGGCTGGCTTCAACACCCAGCGCCAGAGACAACAGGATAAAACCACCTGCAACTATGCGAACTATACGTTCTGCGTTCATGCTCAAAGCTCCTAAGGTTGGGGATTTTACTGGAATTTCTTGTACAAAGTTGCGTAATACAGCACCGGTATCACGATCAGCGTCAGCAGCGTGGAAACCAGGATACCGAAGATCAATGACAGCGCCAGACCGTTGAAGATCGGGTCGTCGAGAATGAACAGCGCGCCCAGCATGGCTGCCAGCCCGGTCAGGACGATGGGCTTGGCCCGTGCCGCGGCCGCATTGATCACCGCATGCTGCAAATCGATTCCATCGCGCAACTGCAGGTTGACGAAGTCCACCAGCAGGATGGAATTGCGCACAATGATGCCGGCCAGCGCGATCATGCCGATCATTGAAGTCGCCGTGAACTGCGCACCGAACAGGGCGTGGCCCGGCATCACACCGATGATGGTGAGCGGAATCGGCGCCATGATCACCAGCGGCACCACGTAACTCTTGAACTGCGCCACCACCAGCAGGTAGATCAGGATCAACCCGACGCCGTAAGCAATACCCATGTCACGGAAGGTCTCGAACGTGACCTGCCATTCGCCGTCCCACTTCAGCGCGTAGCCGGCATAGGGATCAGATGGCTGCCTGAAGAACCAGGATTTCAGCGTGCCGCCCTGCTCCAGCGCCATGTCGCTGGTCTTGCCGTTGATGCCGAACATGCCGTACAGCGGGCTGTCCAGCTTGCCCGCCATGTCGCCGGTCACATACACCACCGGCAACAGATCCTTGTGATAAATCGGGTAGTCGCGTTGCATCTGCACCACCTGCACCACTTCCGACAGCGGCACCAGTGCGCCGTCACGGGCACGCACCTTGAGCTTGAGCACGTCGTCGATGCGGTTGCGTTTTTCCGCAGGCAGGCCCAGGCGTATCGGCGGGGCATATTTTGCGTTGGCATCATGCAGTGCCGTCGCATCCTGCCCTGTCAGCGCAATTTGCATCGCATCCACGATGTCGCGTTGCGCCACGCCCAGCAGCGCGGCTTTGCTTTGCATCACGCGCAGCACCAGTTTGGGTGCCACTTCGCTCACCGTGTCGTCAATGCCGACGATGTCTTGCGTGGTAGCGAACTGCTCGTGTACTTTTGTCGCCACCTTGCGTGCACCCTGATAATCCGGCCCGTAGATCTCGGCCACGATGGGCGACATCACCGGCGGGCCCGGCGGCACTTCGACGACTTTCACTTTCGCGCCCCACACCTTGGCGATCTTTTCGATCGGCTCACGCACAGAGGTGGCGATCTCGTGGCTGCTGCGCGAACGGTGGTGCTTGTCCTGCAGGTTGACCTGAATATCACCCTGTTCAGACGCGCTGCGCAGGTAGTACTGGCGCACCAGCCCGTTGAAGTTGATAGGCGATGCCGTTCCCGCATAGGCCTCGTAATCCGTCACTTCCGGCACGGTGGCCAGGTAAGCGCCGATTTCATGCATCACCCCGGCAGTCTGTTCCAGCGCCGTGCCGCTGGGCATGTCCACCACCACCTGGAACTCGGACTTGTTGTCGAACGGTAGCATCTTCAGCACCACCAGCTTGACCAGCGTCAGCGACACTGCGAACAACAACGCACCCAATATTCCCAGCCACAGCTTGCGCCGCATCGGCTTGCCGTGTTCCTTGTTCAGGAACGGCGTCAGGCGCTCGCGGAAGAACTTGGCGATCTTGGTATCGCGTTCATCCTTGACGAATGCATGATGCGCATCGGCCAGTTTGAGCGCGAGCCAGGGTGTAATGATGAAAGCGATGGCCAATGAAATCAGCATACCCATGCTGGCATTGATCGGGATCGGGCTCATATATGGGCCCATCAATCCGCTCACAAAAGCCATCGGCAACAGCGCTGCGATCACGGTAAAGGTCGCCAGAATGGTCGGACTGCCGACCTCATCCACCGCTTCCGGAATGATCTCTGACAGCGGCTGATGCTGCGCCAGTTCGCGACGACGGTGGATGTTCTCCACCACCACGATCGCGTCATCCACCAGGATACCGATGGAGAAAATGAGTGCGAACAGCGACACGCGGTTCAGCGTAAAACCATACGCCCAGGACGCGAACAGCGTCACTGCCAAAGTCAGGATCACCGCAACACCGACAATCACCGCCTCGCGCCGGCCCAGTGCAAACCACACCAGAGCGACCACTGCGAACGTGGCGAAGAACAGTTTCTTGATCAGCTTCATCGCCTTGTCGTTGGCGGTCTCGCCGTAATTCCGCGTAACGGTGACCTGCACATCGTCGGGAATCACGCTGCCTTTGAGTTCATCCACGCGCTTGAGCAACTTGTCGGCCACATCCACCGCGTTCTCGCCCGGCTTCTTGGT
>CAYOJU010000127.1:0-7474 GCA_964404355.1 uncultured Sideroxydans sp.
ATGCTATGGCACATGGGGATGATGTCGGGGGTGTGCTTGGCGGCCATGACGGCGCCGACGTCGGCCACGGTGAGTACGTCGCCCTTGGCGATTTGATTGGTGCGAATGCGTTCCAGCGTGGCGGGCTGCATGCGCAGGGTGCCGCTGGCAATGGCGACGCGTGTGGTTTGCGTTTTGGCGGAAACGTCCACCATGCGGGCGCGACCGGATTCGGAGAAATGGGTCAGGTCGCTCATCTGTGGCTTCCTCACTTTCCTGCTAATGCGTGATCGAAATTTTCACTGCAGGAACGGCAACACTTGCGTGACAGAAAGGAACGTCAGCCGGGTACTCATGATTACTTGGGTGGCGACGGCGGTTCAACTGGCGGGATTGGGTTGGTTGAATCCTGTGCCGGCTTATCGATGTCTTTCTCCAGTTGGCGCACTTCCTGGTTGAGATTGCTACTAGCCTGTTGCACCGTGCGCTCCAGCGCATCCGCCTCGGCTTTGATCTTGCGTTCCAGTTCGCGCAGTTCTTCCAGTTCCATGCTGGTGGTGACGTCCGCCTTGATCCGATTGATATAGCGCTGCAAGCGTCCCCACCATTCACCCATGGTACGCGCCACTTTGGGCAACCGCTCGGGGCCGATGACGATCAGCGCCACGATCATGATGACCATAATTTCCGAAAAATCTACGCCGAACATCTATGCCCCTTGGTTTGCAAAATTACGTCTGTATTGCGATATCAGCATCAGATATCGCCACCTGCTTAATGTTGAACGAACCCGTGTTTTTCCCCTGCTTTCAGGTGTTCTGCACCACGATTTTGGGGAACGCCGCGCTGTGGTCCTGTGCCATCTCTGCGACCTTGACCGCAACGCGCCGCGCGATCTGCTTGTACACCTTGGCAAGTTTGCCATTGGAGTCGGCTACTACCGTGGGCACGCCGGAATCCGTCTGTTCGCGGATCTGGATATCCAGCGGAAGTCCGCCGAGGAATTCGGTGTTGTAGTCGGCGCACATCTTTTCACCGCCGCCCGCACCAAAGATATGCTCTTCGTGTCCGCACTTGGAGCAGATGTGCGTACTCATGTTTTCCACGATGCCGATGATCTTGATGCCGGTTTTCTCGAACATCTTGAGGCCCTTGCGCGCATCCATCAGCGCGATATCCTGCGGTGTGGTCACGATCACAGCGCCGGTCACCGGAACTTTTTGCGCCAGCGTGAGCTGGATGTCGCCGGTGCCGGGCGGTAGGTCCAGCACCAGGTAGTCGAGGTTGTCCCATTTGGTCTGGTGCAGTAGTTGATCCAGTGCTTGCGTCACCATCGGGCCGCGCCAGATCATCGGGGTATCGGCATCGATGAGGAAGCCGATGGACATGGTCTGCAAACCGTGGCCCATCATCGGGCTCATGGTTTTGCCGTCAGCGGACTCAGGTTGGCCGCTGATGCCCAGCATGGTGGGTTGCGACGGGCCATAGATATCGGCATCCAGCATGCCGACGCGCGCGCCTTCGGCCGCCAGAGCAAGCGCCAGGTTCACCGCGGTCGTGCTCTTGCCCACGCCGCCCTTGCCGCTGGCCACGGCGATGATGTTCTTCACGCCATCCACCAATTTCACGCCGCGCTGCACCGCATGCGGCACGACCTTGCTTGATACGCTGGCACTGACTTTTCCGATGCCGGGCAAGGCAGATTTCAGATGGCCTTCAACCTGGACTTTGATCTCATCCCATACGCTTTTGGCCGGATAGCCGAGCAGAACGTCGAGCGTCACGTCGTTGCCGCTGATCTTGATATTCTTGATGGATTTGCCGCTGACAAAGTCTTTTTTTGTATTGGGATCGATCAGACTTTTCAACGCATTCTGCACGTCAGTTTCGGTAAAGCTCATTGCGTTTGCTCCTGCCAAATATTGAAAGGAGCAATTCTATACCAGAGTCCCCTGACATAGGCCCGACTTGGGGTGCGGTCTATGGCGGGCCGGTGCCCAATTCGCCTGTCGGATGCGGCGTAGTCAGCCTGAAGCGTCCTGCAATGAATGCTTTACAGTGCGGGCTGCACTGCCTTACATTGGCCCCATGAAAAAACTGTTGATCCTCACTCTTTTACTGCTGCAGGCCGCCTGCAGCTCACCCCCTGCCCGGCAGCACACCATTCAATACAACATATCCGACGATCAGATGAACGAACTGGTGATGTATGCGGTGAGCCTCGCGGATACGCCTTACCACTACGGTGGCAATTCCGCCAGCAGCGGCTTCGATTGCAGCGGCTTCGTGGGTCATGTCTATCGTCACTCGCTGGATATCTCCATGCCGCGCACCAGCCGCGAAATCAGCCGCATCGGTAAACCGGTCAGCCAGAGCGAACTCAGCCCCGGCGATCTGGTGTTCTATAACACGTCGCATGCTTCTTTCTCGCATGTCGGAATTTATGTCGGAGACGGGAAATTCGTCCACTCGCCCAGAACCGGCGAGAGTGTGCGCACGGAACAAATGCAAATGAGCTATTGGGCGAAACGGTATGACGGAGCGCGGAGGATTCGGCGTTAATGCTTCAGCAGGGAAAGATGCTTGCGCCATTTTCCCGTTTTCTCCAGGTCTGCCGTGTGGCTGAAAGACGAAAGCAGAGACTGGAAGACTGCCCGCGGCATCGGCTTGCTGTAAAGGTATCCCTGAGCGATCTGGCATCCGGCTTCGCGCAGGTACAGCGCCTGCTCCGGCGTATCCACTCCCTCAGCCACCACAAATTGACCCAGACTGTGTGCAATGGAAATAATGGCTTTCACCAACTCTGCGCGGTGCGGATCCACCGCGATACTGCCCACAAACAACCGGTCGATCTTCAGTGTGTTGATCGGATAGCGTGCCAGATAACTCAGCGCGGAATATCCCGTGCCGAAATCGTCGATCGCGACGGCGATCCCCAACTCCTGGAACTGGTTCAGTATCTCCAATACCTTGCCATCTTCATCCAGCAACATACTTTCGGTAATTTCCAGTTCGATCCATTCCGGCAGGCAATTCGTTTCTTCCAGAATCTGGCTCACCGTTTTTACCAGATCGCCTGACTGAAATTGCCGGGCCGACAAATTGATGGCGACTTTGTGCAGCGGCATGGTTGGTGCATTCCAGTCATGGGCAATCTGGCAGGCTTCGCGCAACACCCATTCGCCGATTTCCATGATCAAACCGCTGTCCTCGGCAATGTCGATGAACTGGTCTGGCTGCACCATGCCGCGTTGCGGGTGGTTCCAGCGCAATAACGCTTCGGAACCAATCAACGCGCCGTCGGCCAGCCATACCTTGGGCTGGAAATACAGTTCCAGTTCGTTGCGCTCTACCGCCCTGCGCAGTTCGGATTCCAGCGCAAAGCGTTCGCTGGCCAGAGTGGTCAGCTCCTTCGAGTAAAAACGGAAATTGTTGCGCCCGGATCGTTTGGCAAGATACATCGCCGAATCGGCGTGCTTGATCAGATCATCGGCATTGCTGCTGTCATCCGGATACACGGCAATGCCGATACTGGCGGAGACGAACGCCTCCTTGCCTTCCAATGCAAAGGGCGTCCTGAACGCATCCAGAATCTTGCCGGCGACCCTGCCCAGGTCGGTACCGGGCGGCATCTCCGGCAACAAGATCGCAAACTCGTCGCCGCCCAGCCGCGCCACCATGTCGTCGGCGCGGACACAGCCTGTCAACCTGACGGCAGCCTCACGCAATAATTCATCGCCCGCCGGATGTCCCATGGTGTCGTTAATCGTCTTGAAACGGTCCAGATCCAGCAGCATCACTACCGCCTGCTGCCCGTGCCAGGATGCTTCAGCCAGCATTCCTTTCAGGCGCTCATTGAACGAAGACCGATTCGGCAGTTCGGTCAGCGTATCGTAGAAGGCCATCTGGTGGATCTTCTGGCGGTAGGAATGAATGTCGGTAATATCGCGACCGACCGCCAGCACCGTGGCAATCTCGCCGGAACTGTCGCGCTCCGCGATCAGGCGGACATGGCTGCAAATCTCCCGGTCATTGCTGCCCGGCCATCTGAGCTCAAACTCGGCGCTTTCTCCGGTCGCGAATACTTCCTTTATCTTTGCTTCATAGGCTTCGGAGTTGAACCCGCCCGGAAACTCAGAAGGCTTTTTGCCCAGCAACGCATTCATGCCACCGTCAACCATCGCGCCGAAGGCGGGATTAACGAACACGCGCCGCACATCGCGGCGGTATCGGGTAATGTTGTCGGGAGAATTTTCGATCAATGTGCGCGATTCATATTCCCGCGCAATGAGTTTTTCTTCCATGCGTTTGCGCTCGGTAATGTCATGCATGAAACCATGCCAGCTTGTGCATCCGTCCGGTTCGCTCTGCGGCAGGGAGCGCAACTCGATCCAGCGTTCACCCTTGTCTGCATGGCTGATGCGAAATTCCAGGCGAAACGGGGAAAGTGTCTGCAGCGACTCGTTCCGTGCCTGCAGAAAACGCGCGACATCCTCGGGATACGCGATATCCATGAGCGGACGGATGCTGTCAGCAACTTCTTCGCCATTGATACCGAGTAATTCGCCGATGCCGACACTGGTGAACGGCATGGACGTTCTGCCGTCTGGATGCAGCATCGCGGTGTAAAAAAATCCCGGCGCACTCTCAAAAAAACGCGACATGCGCTGGTCGCTTTCCTTCACCGTGGCAGACAATTCCATGTTTTGCCTGGAAGCGGAAAGCGAAGCTGAAACGATGCGGTTCATCTGGCGCAGCAGCAACGACAGGAACCCCAGATAAATCAGCCCGACCAGTCCCATGAGCATATGCACGCGATCGCCGGACAGCATCAGCATCAGCACCGGCGGCAACGTGGCAGCAAGAATGAAGGCAATGGCGGCTCGCGGCACGGGAGCCAGCTCCACGATGGCAAATGCGCAGACGCCCGCAATGACGAAGACCGCCATCATGAACGGCAGATCGAACGGGGACGACGAAAAAACAAATCCGGTAGCGCCCCAGCAAAGCCCACCAGCCGCCGCGCCAATCACCATCCCGGCTTTCCATCTGTCTGCAGAGATAGTGGCTTTGTCGGTAATGCTCAAATAACGCCGCACATACAGGGTGCGCACCAGCATGACCACCCATAACACGCCCATCCAGGTGATCAGAACTTTCTGCGCCACCAGCAGCCATAGAGCGGCAACGATAATCGTGGATGCCAGCAGGCTCGATTTAAGCGCAAACGGAAACCTGCCATAGGCCATATCCAGCTGCCTGATCTGCTGCAGCCTGTCTTTGCCTTTTCCTGTTGCTGATATTTTTCCGAACACTGCCAATTCCTATTCAGTTTCCGCCGTTCCTGCTCACTGCCTGGCTTGCTCGGTCGCCCGGGCTGTTTGTTTCCCGTCAATGGCTCCGGCAATTTTTGCCCGGCGGACCGCATCAGCCAGCTGATAAACAGACATCGCGTAATAGTTGCTGTTGTTGTAGCGCATGATGACGTTGAAATTATTGAACACCAGCCAGTATTCCTTGCCGGTCTCCACGGTGAAGTCCAGCAACCATGCGGGAGGCATGTCGCCTTCCGGCTTCTTCAGCAGCGTCACGCCGGCGTCACGCCAGGCAATATAGGGACGCACATCGCCGACGGCCTTCAGGTGCTTCTCGTCTTCCACCTTGCCCTGCAACGCCACCGGTTCGCCGCTTTCCCATCCATATTGCTTGAGATAATTGGCCACGCTGCCGATCGCATCTTCCGGTTCTTTCATGAGGTCGATCTTGCCGTTGCCGTTGTGGTCCACAGCATAACGACGGTAACTGCTGGGCATGAATTGGGGAATACCCAGTGCGCCGGCGTAGGAAGATTGTATGCCCAGGAGATCGAATCCCTGTTCGCGTGCCAGCAACAGGTATTGCTCCAGTTCATCGTGAAAGAAATCGGCACGACGCGGATAATCAAACGCCAGTGTGGTCAGCGCATCCAGCGCGAGATAACGCCCTGCGTTACGGCCATAGATGGTCTCAACGCCGAGAATGCCAACGATGATCTCCTGTGGCACGCCATATTTTTGCTCGGCGCGTTTTAGCGCTACTGAATATTTCTTCCAGAATTGTACGCCGTCATCAATGCGCTGTGGATTGATGAAGTACGGACGATACTCTACCCACGGTTTGAGAATCGCGGGTCTGGTGATGGAGTCGATGACATCGGTGCGATATTCGGCGCGCCTGAATGCCAGTTGCAACTCTTCACGCTTGAACTGGTGTTTTGCCACCATTTCGTCGATGAATGCGGGGATTCCGGGTAGATCTGCTGCTTGCGCAGTGCAATTGATAAACCAGAGAAAAATAAATAGTTGTTTCTTCATAGCGCCTCAATGTCGGGATTGGCGCATTCTACTCGACAGCATGCCGCGTCACTGTTAAATTTGGCCCCGTTCCCACCCCCTGAAAGCCTTTTCAACATCATGGAAAAACCTTCCCAGCACCACCCTTTGATCATTCTCGGTTCCGGCCCCGCCGGTTACACCGCCGCAGTGTATGCCGCACGCGCCAACCTGAAACCTGTGCTGATCACCGGCCTCGCCCAAGGCGGACAATTGATGACCACAACCGAAGTGGACAACTGGCCTGCCGACGTGAACGGCGTGCAGGGACCGGAGTTGATGCAGCGCTTCCAGCAACATGCGGAACGGTTCAAAACCGAGATATTGTTTGATCACATCCACACGGCCAAGCTGCAGCAGAAACCATTCCTGCTGGTCGGTGATGCCGGCAGCTACACCTGTGATGCGCTCATCATTTGCACCGGCGCTTCGGCGCAATATCTCGGTTTGCCATCGGAAGAAAAATTCATGGGCAAGGGCGTGTCCGGATGCGCGACCTGCGACGGCTTCTTCTATCGCAATCAGGAAGTCGCCGTTATCGGCGGTGGCGACACTGCCGTCGAAGAAGCGCTGTATCTGGCCAACATCGCCAGTCATGTCACGCTGGTTCATCGCCGCGATACGTTCCGGGCGGAAGGCATCATGATCGACCAACTGATGGAAAAGGTGAAAGAAGGCAAGATCATCCTGCAACTTAACCAGGTGCTGGATGAAGTACTGGGCGACGATAGCGGCGTCACCGGAGCTCGTCTCAAACAAGTGCAAGGCGGCACCACGCAGGAGATCAAGGTTGCCGGCGTATTCATCGCCATCGGCCACAAACCCAATACCGATATTTTTGCCGGACAACTGGAAATGGAAAACGGTTATATCGTCACACGCGGCGGACGCAAGGGCGACATCACCGCAACCAGCATCGCCGGTGTGTTCGCGGCAGGTGATGTGCAGGACCAGATCTACCGCCAAGCCTGCACCAGCGCAGCCACCGGCTGCATGGCCGCGCTGGATGCGGAAAAGTATTTGGCCTCGCACGGATAACCCATGAAAGAAAAGCCGGAGCAGGACGCTGACTTGTTCCGGCAAGCACTGGAAGGCGTGACACCACTCACGCCAACCGACCGCAT
>CAYOJU010000128.1:0-1327 GCA_964404355.1 uncultured Sideroxydans sp.
GCGTCGTAAAACTCTTCAACGTGTCCGCACTGCATGCACACGATGTGGTCGTGGTGCTTGCCTTGATTGAGCTCGAATACCGATTTTCCGCCTTCGAAGTTGTGGCGTACCAGCAAACCGGCCTGTTCGAACTGGGTCAGTACGCGGTAGACCGTGGCCAGGCCGACGTCATCGCCGGTGGATAACAACTGCTTGTATATGTCTTCCGCGCTCATATGGCGTTCCTGCCCGGATTCGAACAGACCCAGAATCTTGAGCCGGGGCAAGGTGGACTTCAGGCCGGCGTTTTTCAGGTTGTCCGGTTGCGATTTATCCATGACAGCTTGTCTCCCCATGTTAGTTTTGCGAATAATGCATGAAAGTGCTTGCAATTGCAAATGAGAACCATTATCGTTTACACAAACTCACAAAAAGGGACCGCCATGAAATTGATCTGCCTGTTTGCCTTGCTGTTGCCGTTTGCCGCTTTTGCTGACGATGTCGCCGTCTACACACTGACAATCAAGGATCATCGCTATCAACCGGAAGAACTGGTTGTTCCGGTCGGCAAGAAGATCAAGCTGCAGATCGAGAATAAGGATGCTACGGCGGAAGAATTCGAAAGTTTTGCCCTGAACCGGGAGAAAGTAGTTCCGGCGCAGGGCACTACAACGTTGTTGATCGGACCGCTGGATGCAGGCCGTTACCCGTTCATCGGCGAATTTTATGAAGAGTCCGCGCACGGCGTCATCGTCGCGAAATAGGAGAAGCAAGCCATGTTTGGAACTGCCATCATTGTTTTCAGGGAAGTGCTGGAAGCTGCGCTGATCATCGGGATCGTCGCTGCCGCCACGCATAACATTCCCGGCAGCCGTGGCTGGCTGTTTGCCGGGCTGCTGGCAGGACTGGTTGGTGCGGGTGTTGTCGCCGCTTTCACGGATGTAATCGGATCTTTTGCCAGCGGCATGGGGCAGGAACTGTTCAATGCCAGCGTGCTCGGTATTGCGGTGGTAATGCTGGCATGGCACAACATCTGGATGTCGTCGCACGGCGCGGCATTGGCAGCCAGCGCACGCGCAGTCGGCGGAGACATCCGCGATGGTCGCAGAGAGTGCTCGGTATTGTTGCTCATCGTCGGTCTGGCCGTGCTGCGGGAGGGCTCGGAAACCGTGTTGTTCCTGTATGGCATTGCAGCCACCGAGCAAGGTCGCTCTTCGATGATGCTGGGAGGTTTGATCGGTATGTCGCTTGGCATTGTCGCAGGTTACATGGTTTATGCCGGTTTGATGCGCATGCCCTTGCGCTGGTTCTTTACGGCGACCGGTGTCCTGGTGCTGCTGCTGGCAGC
>CAYOJU010000128.1:1427-7419 GCA_964404355.1 uncultured Sideroxydans sp.
TGCCCTTGCGCTGGTTCTTTACGGCGACCGGTGTCCTGGTGCTGCTGCTGGCAGCGGGGATGGCTTCGCAATCCGCGCGATTCCTGATCCAGGCCGACCTGCTACCCAGTCTGGCTGCTCCGTTGTGGGATACCTCCAGGTTGTTGCCGGAAAACGGAATTGCAGGGATGTTGTTGCATAGCCTGATCGGTTACGACTCGCGACCGGCAGGTATGCAACTCGTGTTTTATATCATTGCACTGGTCACCATCGGCACCGGCATGAAGTGGGCCAAACACGCGCACAAATAGAAACGTTCAACTCAAGGAATTGTTGGAATGAAAAGCAATAGTTGCACATTGATTTTCTGTCTGGGGCTGCTTAACACCTGTATTGCATATGCCAGCCCGGCGGATTACGTCTACACCCCCATCGTGGAATACGGCGAAAAGGAAATCGATTTCAAGTACGGAACTGCCAGGCAGAAGGACGGCTCACTCGCAGAGGCTGCCAGCGTGGGATTTGGCTACGGTGCCAAGGAATACTGGTTTACCGAGTTCTATTTGAAGCAGGAACGCACCGGCAACCAGATCGCAAACATTGCCGAGTGGGAAAACAAATTCCAGCTCACCGAATCCGGGAAGTACCCGCTGGATTTCGGTCTCATCACTGAGCTGGAAGCGGCGCTCAGCGCCAACACGCCATGGGAATTCAAGTTCGGCCCGTTAATGCAGACGGAGTTCGGCAAACTGCAGTTCAACGGAAACCTGCTGTTTGAGCGCGCCTTTGGCCATGAGGATGAGAGCGGTGCGCCCAATGCCACCATATTCAGTTACCAGTGGCAGGCCAAGTACCGCTGGAAACAGGAGTTCGAATACGGCCTGCAAGGAATCGGCGAGTTGGGGAAATGGAACGATTGGAGCAAACAGGCCGACCAGCTTCACAACGCCGGTCCTGCGGTCTTCGGCAAAGTCGTGCTCGGCAAGCACCAGGACATCAGATACAACGCGGCCTGGTTGTTCGGCACCAGCGAGGCCGCGCCCAAACATACTTTCAGGATGCAGGTCGAGTACGAATATTGAAATGGCCGTAAAAAGCCCAACCAGGAACGGCCTCCGGAATTACTTCGACCGGAAGATGATCTCTTTCATGCGTTGCAGTTTCGGATAGGCCACCGGTACAGTGAGCATGGTGCTGGCAACGGCCATCAGCAGCAGCGCGGTAAAGGTCTCGCTGGTGATGATCTGCTTGTCCAGCAGCACATTGACAAAGATGATCATGATGAGCGCCTTGGTTTGCAGTAGCCAGCCGATGATTGAGGCTTCGCCCGGTTTCCAGTTGAGTATCCTTCCGGCGATGTGAATACCCAGCAACTTTCCCGAGACTGAGGCAATTAGCAGCACGATTGCAACGAGAAACACTGCTGTTCCACCCACTGCCCAATTGGTGCGCAGGCCGGTGCTGAGGAAGAATACCGGCATGAGCATAAGAAACACGTGATGTCGCAGCAAGTCCATCTGCTTCTGGTCAAACCATTCGCTATCCATGACTGCTCCGGCAAGGAATGCACCGACCATGAAGTGCAGACCTGACCAGTCTGCTCCGAAGCCGCACACTGCCAGCCAGATCAGCATGGCAAACCAGCGATCGCGTTGAGGCATCCAGCGCATGAGTTTGCGGAACAGGTAGCTGGCGATGCCAAAGGCCAGCAGAAACCCGAACTGTTTCCCTACGCGTTCCCAATCCATCAGGATCAGCGCGAGCACGCCCCAGATGGCGATGTCGTCCAGACTGGCGTAACGCAGAATGCGCTGACCGATGGGCTGGCGCAGGATTTCCAGTTTTTCCATGAGCAGGATGAGAATGGGCAACGCGGTGACGGCGCAGGCCATGCCCACACCCGCAACAAACTGCCAGGTCATCGCCTTGGGGCCGATCCAGCCGTCGTACATCAGCATGCCCGCCGCAGCGACGCAGCCAAACAGCAACGGCGTACCCAATGCCAGTCCGGCAGTGACCACACTTTCGTTGCGGTGCTGCCATGCCTTGCGCAGGTCGAGCTCGATGCCGGCGATGCACACGAAAATCATCACGCCCCACCAGGCGATGCCGTTCAACGACTGGATTACCGTCGGGTTGAAAACAAAGTGGTAATAATCCGGGAATACCGCGCCGAGAATGCCGGGGCCAAGCAGAATGCCGGTGATGATCTGCACCACCACCAATGGTGCGTAATAGTCGGTCTTGCCCACACGCCAGATCAGGTAAGGGATGGTGAAGATCAGCGTCATCGCGATCAGGAAAATTTCGGTGGTGCTCATGGCGGCGTGCATGGTGTCGGTATCTCAATGAATTTTTACAGCCGCGAAGTATGCCATAAGAGCATGACCGGAATCAGCACAGGTGTATTGCCTGACTAACCTTGTCCGGCTTGGGCGAAGCGCAGATAATGTGACGCATCGGGGATAAGGCAGCCTCCCCGCTTCAAGACAGTTCATTGTCCAAGGCTTGCTCTGTAATTGGATAATCCAAGGAGGAGTCATGGGCACATCGCAGCAACAAACTTCTGGCAAAACGCCGCCCCCGGCACCTACGCTCGGCGAAGCTTTCAAGTACTGGCTCAAGCTGGGTTTCATCAGCTTTGGCGGTCCGGCCGGACAAATTTCGATGATGCACCAGGAGTTGGTCGAGCGGCGGCGCTGGATTTCCGAACATCGCTTTCTGCACGCCCTCAACTTCTGCATGCTATTGCCCGGCCCCGAGGCTATTCAGCTCGCCATCTATATCAGCTGGTTGATGCAGGGCATACGCGGTGCGGTCGTGGCAGGGGTCATGTTCTTTATGCCGGCCTTTGTGCTGCTGTCGCTGCTCGCCGGCATCTACCTCTCGTACGGCAATGTTCCGGCAGTGCAGGGCATTTTTTACGGTATCAAGCCTGCCGTGGTCGCCATCGTGCTATTTGCCGCCTGGCGCATCGGCTCGCGTTCGATAAAAAACAAAATACTGTTTGCCATCGCAGTGCTGGCTTTCATCGGCATCTTCATTTTCAAGATCGGCTTTCCCTGGATTGTGCTGGCTGCTGCCATTCTCGGCGCCATCGGTGGCAAGCTGATGCCCGATATGTTCAAGTCAGGTGGCGGGCATGGTGCAAGCAACAAGACCTACGGTCCGGCGCTGATCGACGACGACACACCGCCACCGGCACATGCGAAATTTTCCTGGACCAAACTCGCCGTCACGCTGGCGATCTTCGTGGCGATCTGGGCCGTGGGCATGCTGGCATTGCGCGGCCATGTAGAACAAGGCGGTCTGTATGACATGGGCGACTTCTTTACCAAGGCCGCTTTCCTGACTATCGGCGGCGCCTATGCCGTGCTGCCCTACGTCTATCAGGGTGCGGTGGAACAATTTGGCTGGCTCACCGGGCCGCAGATGATGGATGGACTGGCGCTTGGCGAAACGACGCCGGGGCCGCTTATCATGATCGTGACCTGGGTAGGTTATCTCGGTGGCGTGGCCAGGCATACCTTC
The DNA here is from genome assembly GCA_964404355.1 of uncultured Sideroxydans sp. Taxonomy (GTDB): domain Bacteria; phylum Pseudomonadota; class Gammaproteobacteria; order Burkholderiales; family Gallionellaceae; genus Sideroxyarcus. Next base: position 4,938 of record CAYOJU010000128.1, read on the forward strand.
GACAACCCCATTCTGGCCGGGCTTGCAGGCGCTGCTGTCGCCACCTTCTTTACCTTTCTGCCATCCTTCCTGTTCATCCTGGGTGCCGGACCTCTGGTGGAATCGACACGCGGCGAACTGAAATTCACCGCACCGCTGACCGCCATCACTGCCGCGGTGGTTGGCGTGATTATCAACCTTGCGGTCTTTTTCGCCTGGCATACCTTCTGGCCCAAGGCAACAGAAGCTGCACCTTTCACCGGCCCGTTTGATGCAATCCCGGTGGTTGTTGCAATCGTGTCTTTTATCGCCTTGTGGAAATACAAGGCGGACATCATGAAAGTGATCGGCGTCTGCGCGTTGTTCGGTCTTGTTTACTCCTTCATTGTCTGAGGTGACATCTTGAAATGGACTACGCGAGAACGCCCGAAGATCGACAGTATCGCCACCGGTACGATAAACGCAGCGAACAAGGCGAAGAAGTGGATGCCTACGATGGCGTCAGTCTTGCCGTGAGATAATGCGAACCGTTTGCAACGGTTCGCTGATAAAGCATGAAAAACAATAAATCGATCTTGCAGCAGGCTTTCTGGATGCTGCTGATAGCGTTGCCGCTAAACGCAAGCGGAGAAGGCTGGTCATTGGACGACACCGGTTCGAGGTGGGGAGAGTTTGCGTTTGGTTTTGCGTCCGGAATTGTCGGACATGAGGCAGGGCATATGCTGGTTGCAACTGCCAAAGGCTACCAGATCAGTCACGACGGGCTCTCCATCATTTATCCGGGAGCAAAAATGTCTCGTGCCAGCCATCTGCAGCTGGCCTCTGCCGGTTTTCAATCGCAGTGGATAATGTCGGAACTGGAGTTGCGCGACCAGAATGGGCGGGAGCATAAAAAACCGCCCAGTGATTTTGGCGCCGGCGTGGTGTGTTCCTACCTTGGGGTTTCTCTGGCTTACCTGACATTCCTGAAAAACCAGCAAACGGGAGATGTTTACGGCATGTCCAACGCGACGGGATATTCGCGCGGCCAGATCGGTTTGATGCTGGCCATCCCGGCCGTACTGGATACCTGGCGCCTGTTCGGAGACGATGTGCCGCAATGGGTGCCGACTGTATCGGTGATGAGCAAGGGCGTCGGCGCGGCCTGGATCTGGACTTATTGAATCTGCGTTGAGAGGACTATATTTTGCGGTAGGTCACAAAATGATATTCCAGCGGCTGCGGCGTTTCCTGTGATCGCACTTCGCGAGAAGTTTCCTGCCAGGCACTTGTATCGAATTCCGGAAAATGCGCATCGCCTTCCACATCCTGCTGGATTTCGGTGATGTAAAGCGTGTCCACGAGCGGCACGGCTTGTTGGTATAGCTCTGCTCCGCCCACGATAAAAATCTCTTCATCTCCGGCGCATGCTGCAATCGCTTCCTTCAGCGAATTCGCGATGACACAGCCTGAAATTTCCAGATCGGCATTGCGTGTCACGACAACGGTAGTGCGTCCCGGCAGCGGCTTGCCGATGGAATCGAACGTCTTTCGCCCCATGATCATGTGATGTCCCATGGTCTGCGTCTTGAAGTGTTTCAAATCTTCCGGGCAGCGCCAGGGCAGGGTGTTGTTCACGCCGATGGTGCGATTGCGCGCCATTGCCACTATCAAAGACAGCTTGCTCATACGGCTACAGGGGCTTTAATTGCAGGATGCGGATCGTAGCCTTCCAGTGTGAAATCCTCGAACTTGAATCCGAAAATATCCTTCACAGCCGGATTGATCTTCATGGTTGGCAATGCACGTGGTTCGCGTGACAACTGCAAACGAGTCTGATCCATGTGGTTGGAGTATAGGTGCGCATCACCGAAGGTATGCACGAAGTCGCCGTATTTCAGGCCGCACATCTGCGCCATCATCATGGTGAGCAAGGCGTAACTGGCGATATTGAACGGCACGCCGAGGAAGATATCGGCGCTACGCTGGTACAACTGGCACGAGAGCTTGCCGTCAGCGACATAGAACTGGAAGAAGGCATGGCAGGGGGCCAGCGCCATCTGGTCGAGTTCGCCGACGTTCCAGGCCGAGACGATAATGCGGCGCGAATCGGGATTGCCGATGAGTTGGTCGACCGCCACCTTGATCTGGTCGATCACGCGGCCGTCCACGGTTTCCCAGGAGCGCCATTGCTTGCCGTACACCGGTCCGAGGTCGCCGTTCTCGTCCGCCCATTCATCCCAGATGGAAACCCCATGGTCCTTGAGGTATTTGGTATTGGTGCTGCCCTGCAAAAACCACAGCAATTCATGGACGATGGATTTGAGGTGGCATTTCTTGGTGGTGACCAGCGGGAAGCCTTGCGCCAGGTCAAAGCGCATCTGGTAGCCGAACACGCTGGTGGTGCCGGTGCCGGTGCGGTCGGATTTGTGGGTGCCGTGATCCAGCACGTGCTGCATTAAATCGAGGTATTGGCGCATGGGGTAGCCCGTATAATCGCGGCGTTTTATGACTAATTTTGAGG
>CAYOJU010000129.1:0-3792 GCA_964404355.1 uncultured Sideroxydans sp.
GCGATTGAAGCTGCGCGGGCCGGCGAGCAGGGGCGCGGCTTTGCCGTTGTGGCCGATGAAGTGCGCAAGCTGGCAGATCGTACTTCCCAGGCAACCGGGCAGATTACCGGCATGATCCAGGCCATTCAGGATGACACAACAGCGGTCGTTGGCAGCATGCACGCGGTCACGCCCCAAGTGACAAAAGGGGTGGAGACAGCCAACAATGCCGCTACTACCCTGCGCGAGATTAACGCCGAAGCGAATGCCACACTGGAGAACTTCCGCGAAGTAGCAAACTCCACCTCGGAGCAGAGCACTGCCAGCGATAGCGTTGCGGGCAGTGTTGAAAAGATAGCTCAGATGATTGAAAAAATGGCGAATTCGGTCAACAGCGCCAACCAGAATGTATTAACCCTGGAAGGTTTGGCGGTGGAATTGCGCGATTCGGTGGCGCGATTCAAGGTTTGAATATTTTCGCTTTCCGAAAGTTGGGCTGGATTAAAGGGGGACTTCCTCCCCCCATAACGCTTCGATGCAAAAAGCGCCTCAGATCGCTCTCGCAATCAACATGACGTTGCAGAACGGCGTTCCCTTGTGCATCGGCATCGGATCAACCTCGAATCCATTGCGCTGTAATACCTCCTGCCATTCGTTCAGCGCGCGGCAATAGATGCGATTGACGCGGTGACCGCGCAGGAAAAATACGGTGCGATCGACCCAGTTGCTGTAATAGAAGGGCAAGCCGCCGGCGGCATCGCCGATACGGGTGATGAAAGTGCCGCCGGTGGGCAGCGCGGCGCGAATACGGCGCAGCACGTTTTCCTGAGCTTCGAAGTCAATGTAGTGCAATACGTCGAGGATGATGGCCACGTCGGCCTTGCCAAAATCGGCAGTGCAGATGTTGCCCAATGCAAATTCTGCGCGGTTGCCGAGCGCGGCGCGGGCGCGTTCCACATCCTTCGGCATCAGTTCCAGTCCCCAGATATTTTTTACCATGGGAGCGGCGGGCCATTGCGCGGGCCAGTTTCCGGACTCATGCAGTGCGCGTGCTTCGAGCAGCCAGGAGGCGAGCAAGCCCTGGCCGCAACCAAGGTCGATCAAGCGCTCTGCATCCGGGATCAGGCCGTGTTCGAGCAAGCCGAAGAACGCCGGATCGCCTTTCAGTTTGCCCCGGGCGAATTTCCAGGCGAAAAGTCCTGCGGAACGATAGGGTTGTGTTGCGCGTTTGAGCAGCGTGCGGTGAAAGTTTTCGGTCATGGAATGGCGGAACGTAAGGTAACGGAGTGAAGGTTCTGCTGTGCCAGATTATCCAGCAGGCGCGGCAGCACGTCGAGAATGACCGGTTTGCCCTGGGCGGTACGTGCAGCGCTGCCGTCGTGCAGCAGCAGAATGTCACCGCTTTTCAGGTTATGCACCAGACTGTTGAGCACGGTATCGGCATCGCCTATGCGTGTGTCAAAACCGCGTTTGCTCCAACTGCACAGACGCAGCCCACAATGGGCGAGCACGGGCTCCAGTTCCGGATTGCGCAATCCGGCGATGGAGCGAAAGAAACGCGGCGTTTGCCCGCTGATTTCGCTCAATGCGGCCTGCGCGCTAAGTATTTCGTGATGAATGCTCCATGGGTCGAGCAGCGAAAAATACCAGTTGTGCGACATACTGTGATTTTCGATGGCGTGGCCGCGCCGAACGATTTCGCGGCAGAGCTCCGGGTGTTGTACGGCAAGTTCTCCGATACAAAAGAAGGTTGCCTTGGCCTGGTAACGGTCAAGGATGTCCAGAACTTGCGGGGTGACTTCGGGGTTGGGACCGTCGTCGATGGTGATCGCCACTTCGCTGCGTAGCGCGGCAGCCTGTGGCAGGCGGGTGATGTTCGGGCCCAGCAGCGTACTGCGCGGGAACAATCCAGCGAGGGTGAGGATGGAATGGTTGATAATCACGATGCCCAACATCCACACCAAGAGTGCGGGATTAAGCAGGGTGGCGATGATGCAACTGGCGAGTGCCAGTATGGAAAGCTTGATAGCGAGCGTCGGTTTCCAGTTGCGGCAGGGAAAAAGCATCGTTACGTTATATATGGGATTTTGCGCGGCATTATACAATGGCACCCATTCAACGAATGGTCTGTTCCTAAGGAGTTGTTGTGCAGCTGTGTAGAATTATTGTAGTTTTTCTCGTATTCATCCTGAGTGCTTGCAGCGCCCCGCCGCAGAAACCCTTTACTCTTGCCCTCGGCGATTACAGTTATGCCAAACAATACATCAGCTGGATGATAGAACAGGGGATCTCGAAAGACGATGTCACCGGGTTGAGTATCGCGCTGGTGGACGATCAGCAGGTGGTGTGGGCGCAGGGCTTCGGCTATGCCGACAAGCAGGCAAACATCAAAGCCACGCCGGATACGGTTTATCACCTGGGTTCCATCGCCAAGGTTTTCACGGCAACGGCTGCGATGCAACTGGCCGAACAGGGCAAGCTGGATATCGACCAGCCGTTGCAAAAATACCTGCCCCAATTTTCCATCAAGAGCCGCTTCGGCGATACGCAAGGCATCACGCCGCGCACCCTCATGGATCACCACTCGGGTTTGCCCGGCAACTGGGTGCACGGCATGAGCGAGCGCCACCCGCAGCCGTTCACCGACCAGGTGACGGCGGTGAAGGATGACTATGTTGCGTGGCCGCCGAATACGGTGTTCGCCTATTCCAACCTCGGCGTGTCGCTACTGGGAGCCGCTATCGGCGAAGTGGGCGGCGAGTGCTACGCCAGCTACATGAACAGCCATCTGCTGCAGCCGCTGGGCATGGGACACAGCGAGTTTGTCGCGCGCATTCCCGGCAAGACCTATCGCAAGGGTGAGGAGGTGGAGGCCATCCCTTTGCGCGATCTGCCTTCCGGCGGGCTGATCTCCAGTGCCGGCGACATGACGCATTTTATGCAGATGGTATTCGCCGACGGCAAGTATGACGGCAGGCAGATCGTGACGGCGGAATCGCTGCACGAGATGCTCAAGGTGCAGAACCCGAATGTGCCGCTCGATTTCGATTTCAAGATGGGGCTGGGCTGGATGTTGAACGGGGTGGAGGTGCCGCGTGCGGGTACGGTGGCCAGTCATGGCGGCACCACGCTCAACTACCACACCATGATGGCGATCCTGCCCGAACACAAGCTCGGCGTGGTGGTGCTGTCCAATTCAGCCGGCTCGGAAGCGCTGGTGGCTGAGGTGACGGCCGAGACCCTGAAGCTGGCGCTGGAGGCCAAGCGCGGCATCACCCAGCCGGAGAAGAAAGTTGTGGAGGCAAAGAGCGTGCCGTTGACGGCACAGGACCTGAACGACTACAGCGGCTATTTCGATACACTGATCGGTCTGGTCAAGGTGGACGGTTCATCCGGCGATCTCATCGCCGAGCTCATGGGCTGGAAATTCCAGTTGGTGAAGCATGACGACGGGCAGTTTGGCGTGCGTCTCAAGCTGCTGGGCTTCATTCCGGTGGCGAACAGCCAGATGAAGGAGATGACCCTGTCCCTGCACCGCATCAACGGGCGCGATGTGCTCACTTACCGCAAAGGCGGGCAGGACATGCTGGTGGGCGAGAAATTGCATGTGCAGCCGCTGCCGGACTATTTTAACGACTATGTCGGCGAATACGACATCGTCAACAAGCACGACGGCCCCATGCCGGAGAACATCCGCGTGGTGCGTGAAGGCGATTTGCTGATCGGCGAATTCAATTCCTCCATCATGCCGGGCTTCCTGTTTCGCTCTGCATTCCTGCCGGTGGCCAAGAACGAGCTTGTGTTGGGCGGAGT
>CAYOJU010000129.1:3892-7328 GCA_964404355.1 uncultured Sideroxydans sp.
GCTGGATGCGCATGTCGATTTGTATCTGGAGCGCGCCGATATCGAGCGCGTGCTGCACCATGCGCTGGACGAAGCGCGTGCGCAAGGTTACCGCCGCATCTGGCTGCTCGGCATTTCGCTCGGAGGCTCGGGGGCGATGATCTGTGCCACGCAGCGTACGGCTGAAATCGAAGGCATCTTCCTGCTGGCGCCCTTCCTGGGGACGCGCGGCATCATTGCCGAAGTGGAAGCGGCGGGGGGTCTGGGCCATTGGAGTGCCGGCAAAATCGGCAACCGTGATCACGAACGCATGTTGCTTGAACATATCCGGCGACATACGCAGGATGAGAACGGGTTTCCGCCCATCTATCTGGGTTACGGCAGCGAAGACCGTTATCGGGGAGCGAGCATGGTGCTGGCGGAACGCTTGGCACAACCGCGCGTCAGCGTGGTACCGGGCGGGCACGATTGGGATACCTGGATCCTTCTTTGGCGCCGGTTGCTGGGTAAGCAACCCTTCGCTATTTGAGCGGGAGTACCGTTCGTCTGAATTAAGCTTTCGTATTGAACGACTTGGTAGTAGTCTGCCGCCAGATGCAGCTTCCGGGGAGTTCAATGCATGACCCGATATTCCGTTCACCGCTTCAGGGCAGCTGTGCTGCACATGTATTTGCGCATCGCGGCGATCGTCTCCCTGCCCTTGTCCGTTGTTTATTTCCTGTTTATTCCCACCCCCGATAATGGGCTGGTGCTGTTCACTTTCGGCCTGTCGGCACTCTGGCTGAGATGGCACACACGCCACGATAGCGAAGAATCGCTGCGCTTTGCCAACTGGGTCGTGCTGACGTTCATGTGCCTGATGATGTACGGTTCCTTCACCAGCAACGAACGGCTGCACCAGGAAGTGTGGGTGATGATTTTCCCCATCGTATTTGCCCCGATTGTTGCAGAGCGCCAGCGCATCGTGTGGATGGTGGTCGGGGCCGTGAGTTTCGTCACGGCGGTAGTGATGCGGCCCGAGCCGCTTACTGCCACTTCAGCTTTCGCCCTGGTTACCGCCTACCTGACGCTGGGGTTTGTCACGCTGATGCTGGTGCGGCACAACGAACAGAACATTGAGCGTCTGGCCCACATGTCGATCATCGATCCTCTCACCAAGGCGTATAACCGGGGCTACCTGAAAGATGTAATGGTGAGCGAGATCAATCGCTGCCGGCGCAGCAGGCACGCGCTGACTGTCATCATGCTGGACATCGACTACTTCAAGATGTTTAACGATAACTACGGACACTTGTTTGGCGACAGCGTACTGGAACAAGTGGCGGATGTGCTCAAGCGCACTGCGCAACGGTCGGGCGACTTTGTATTTCGTTATGGTGGCGAGGAATTTTGCATTGTCACTTCCGTGATAAGCCGTGACGAGGCCGGACAGTTTGCCGAGAAATTGCGCCAGAGCATTTGCGCGTTGAACATCGAGAACCAGCAATCGCCGCATCGTTTCCTGACGGCATCCGTTGGTTTCTGGTGCGTGTCCGATCTGAATGAAATTACGCCGAGTGCGTTGTTGTTAAATGCGGATAATGCGCTATACCGCGCCAAGGACGCCGGACGTAATGTCGTGGTGGATTTCGACACGATACCGCCACTTGAAATTGAGGCGGTACAACTGCAGGGCGCGTCAGTCGGATCTTCAGGCTTGTTTACTTGAATTCGCGCAGTTCTTTCGGCGTGTCGTCGTGGTTTCCGTGCGGGTGCAGCTCGTAGGCCTTGACGAAAATTTCCTGCGCGTTGTTCTTGGTACGCGGTTCCGGCGTCTTCAGGTTGTGGTACTGCACATCTTCGCAGTAATGAACCAGGTGTTTCTTGATCTTGTCGAGCAGGGGATACTCCAGACGGAAACCTTCGCGGATAAGCGCCTTCTCAAGAGCTTCAAGCGAATAATGCTGAATGCTGTAACGGATCAGCAGAGTGTTCGGGAACGGGCCCATTTCGACGTAAAAATTATCCAGTCCGACCAGCAGCATGTACGCCGCAAAAAGCTGGCTGGTCGGCTCCTTGCTAAAGTACAGCACGCGTTCTTTTTGCAGTTCGAACGGATTCATCATATTTACTTTCCGCGCAGGATGCTCATGCCCTTGAGCAGATTCAGCGCCTGGTTCAGCTGATAATCGTTCTTGGTGCCGAATTCGGCAACTTCGACTTTTGCGCCGTCACTTTCCCTGGTTTTGCTCTGATTCCTGGCCGGTTTTGCCGGCGCCTCACTCTTGTCTTCACCTTGGTCGTTGCTCAGGTGCTTGTCCAGGTCGGCTTCGCGCAGACGGAATGCATTATCGAAACTGGCCGTTGCCGGATCTTCCACCACGATGTCGGGAACGATGCCCTTGGCCTGGATGGAGCGCCCGCTCGGCGTGTAATAACGTGCGGTCGTGAGCTTGATCGCCGTGTTGTTGCCCAGCGGCAGGATGGTTTGCACCGAACCCTTGCCGAACGTTTGCGTGCCAAGAATCACGGCGCGCTTGTGGTCCTGCAGCGCACCGGCGACGATCTCGGAAGCAGAGGCCGAGCCGCCATTTACCAGTACTACCATCGGGATCTTCTTGAAGTTTTCCGGCAAATCCTTCAGGTAATCAATCCTGCCGCCGCCGCGCAGGTAATTTTCCGGGCTGGCAGTCAGGTGCATCTTGGCATCTTCGGTGCGGCCCTCGGTGTAGACCACCAGCGCATCCTTGGGCAGGAAGGCAGCGGATACTCCAACCGCACCCGTCAGCAAGCCGCCCGGGTCGTTGCGCAAATCCAGCACCAGACCTTGCAACTGGGCATTGTTCTCTTTCTGCAGATGTTCCAGTGCCGTGGTGAGATTTTCACCCGTGTGTTCCTGGAACTGGGTGATGCGCACGAACGCGTAACCGGGTTCGACCAGTTTGGATTTCACGCTCTGTACCTTGATGACTGCTCGCGTGACCTTGATCTTCAGGGGCTGGACTTCGTTCTTGCGCACGATGGTGAGCAAGATGCTGCTGCCGGGCTTGCCGCGCATGCGCTTCACCGCATCGTTCAGGGTGAGCCCTTTCACCAGCGTGTCGTCGAGTTTAATGATCAGGTCGCCGCTCTTGACTCCTGCCGTAAAGGCGGGCGTATCTTCAATCGGAGAAATGACCTTGACCAAGCCGTCCTCCATGCCAACTTCAATACCCAGCCCGCCAAATTCACCCTGTGTGCCGGCTTGCAGTTCCTTGAAGCCGTCCGCATCCAGATAGGCTGAGTGGGGGTCGAGGCCGCTTAGCATGCCGTTGATCGCTTCGGTCATGAGTTTTTTGTCGCTCACCGGTTCAACGTAATCGCTCTTGATGCGTCCGAATACCTCGGTGAAGGCGCGCATTTCTTCGAACGGCAGGGGAGTTTCGGCGTTCTTGTCCGCAACAGCGGCAAAGTGCAGGCTGATCAACAGCCCGGCTAC
>CAYOJU010000130.1:0-5855 GCA_964404355.1 uncultured Sideroxydans sp.
CTGGAACATCTGCACATTGTTGCGGCCGTTCTGTTTCGCCAGATACATGGCAGTGTCCGCATTTTTCATCAGGCTGATTTCATCTTCGCCATGATCGGGATAGACGGCGATGCCGAGGCTGCAACCGATCCTGATGATGTGTCCGTTAACCTCGAAAGGTTGATCCAGGGCGTGGCGAATCTTTTCCGCCACGGTAATGGCGTCCTTCCTGGTTTCGATGGTCGGCAACAACACGACAAACTCATCGCCGCCTATGCGCGCGACGGTATCGGATTCGCGCACCGCGGCAAGCAGGCGCTGGGCGATTGCCATCAGCACCAGATCGCCGATATTGTGGCCCAGCGTGTCGTTGACGGGTTTGAACTTGTCCAGATCAAGATAGATGAGGGCGCCATGCGAAGTGCTGCGCTTTGCCTGGGCCAGCATCTGTTGCAACCGGTCGGTGAACAGTGAGCGATTGGGCAAGCCGGTAAGCATGTCGTGGTGGGCGAGATGCTGGTATTTCTGTTTCATCTCCTTGATCAGCACCCGCTGTTCGCGTTCTTCGCTGAGCGTGATTTCGACCACGCCCAGCAAGTGATTCACGTCGTGTACCAGTTGCACGATCTCATCCTCTTTCTGGCCGGCGATCAAGTTGACGCGGGTGTGTGTGCCGGGGGATATCTGGTGCAGCTGTTTGGACAGATGGTGAATGGGAATGGTGATCAGGCGCGCGATGCTTATCCAGATGACCAGTCCGGGCAGTATGATCAGGGCGAGAATGCTCAGCGCCAGTTGTCCGGCCTGGTGAAAAGCTCGTGTCTTGATGATCGAGCTGTCCATGCGCGTCTCGAGGTGCCCGATGATTTCCTTGTCATCGAACGGGGAGCTCAGGTTGTGGGTGATGATTTCCGGGCACTGCTCGTTCGTGGCGTACTTCTTGACTGAAATATCCAGCCCGTCGTTGTTGTACAGCCTTGCCTGACACACGTTGTCGCCGCGCATCAGGCCCTTGATAACGTCATTGGCGATTTCCTTGTTGCCGCTGTAACTCGCGATCGCGGCGGAGTACTCGACCGTGTCCATGAGCTGGTTGATCTGCTGCTCGCCTTCCTGCAATTTATTCTGGAACGCGATAAAAAACATCAGCAGCACCGTACAGCCGCCGATCACGGCGGTGCTGGTAAATACGATCAGGAACAACCGTACCTTGAGGCTGCTGAATTTCGGCATCTTCATTTCAGGGTTAGCACCGGTGTGACATTGGCATCGGCATCAGGGGCGACACTGTCGACATAGCCCAGCGCCCCCTGGTTTTTGCCCACCACCTGCATGATGGTTGCCTTGTCGGCCAGCCTGCGCGGCGGGTTAGCCTGCCCGGTGAACGACAGGCGCGCCCAGTAGGCATTGATTTGCGCCATGTTTTTACCGGTGATGGATTGGTAAAAGCGGGCGCGTACCGCCGAGTCACCCTGATAGTCCAGCGGAAGCGGAACGCTGCCGTTGGGCAGGCTGGTGACCCGTCCCATATAAATATCGGCGATCTGTTTGCGGGTGAGGCTGCCCAGATCATTTTTGCTGTTGGCAATGATGGTGATATCAGGCTCTGCATGGGCTGCAGATGCCCACAGGCAAATACATATCAAGAGAGTCTGTCGCATCATCAAAATATCCTGTCGTAAGCCAGTGTGAGCAGCCTGGCATCGCCGTATCTCGGCGACCAATTGACACCGCCGCGGTCACGCTGCACATCCAGTTGCGCTTTGACGTCGCTTTGCGGCGTCAGGAAATAGCGCGCTGTCAGAGAGCGGTCGATATGGCTTTCCTGTGCCGAAGAATCGCCGCCCATGGAAGTGACCGCCTGGCTGTGATATTCGGAAACGTTGAAAGTGGCCTCCCAGTCGCCGAAGCGTCGCGTCACGCCCAGGCGGTTTGCATGGTCCTTGAAATTGGCATCGGGACGGTCGATGAAAAGGAATTCGGTCGACAGCAACCAGTCGGCATAGTCCACGCTGAAAGCCGCCGTATAGATTCTCTGGCGCGTGACCTTTCCGTTCAGGAAAGGGTCGCTGCTGGGGACCAGTGTCTGCGTGGCGCTATCCCACACACCATTGATATTCTGGCGCCGGGTCGATGATTGAATGTAGGCAAGGCGTGTCTCGAACCAATCCTTGGTGAACATCGCATTCACGCCCAGAATGTTGTTCCAGTCGACATCCGTCCGCGAGGTCTGGCCGTTGTAGATTTTCCAGTAGCCGCTGTCCTTGGCATGTTCGCTACCCGCCAGAATATTGGTACTGATATCCCACGCGTTCCACTGGTTGCGATGCATCAAGTTGACGCCGTTGTAATTGACCGCTTCCCAGCCGTAGAGCTGGGGCGGCAAGTGCGTCCAGGGCAGCGAGAAGCCGACATCCTGACTGTCCGAGTAGTAAAACAGCGGCAGGCGTTTGCGGCCCACTTGGATAGACGTGTTGTCGGTCAGGCGATAAGTGCCGTATAGCCATTCCAGATCGATATGGCCGTGTTCGCTGCCGCGCGCGACAACTTGTGCCGTCATGGAAAATCGGGAATCGGGCAGGGTTGCGGTTCCTTGCAGGCCCAGTTTGGAGTCCGGGCCGAATTGCAGGCCGCCGCGATTATCGTAAATGGCATTCTGTGCATAGTCGGAGATAAAGCACGGGCACTGCTTGTCCATCACTTGACCGTGCGTGCCGCCCAGCATCATGCCGGCGCCGACGGTCAGGAAGCCGGAGCCGGCGAATCCCCAATCGGCCGATTCATCCGCATATGCTGTAGCAGTTTGAAAGCAAAAGCTAGCCACGAGTAGTGTTCCGTAAATATTCTTTTTAAGCATTTTTCCTGTTGTTGTCGCTGCGCGGACTCGTTATTAATTGGCCAAAATTCAATGGCGGCTATAGGTTAGCGCACCAAGTTTGCGGAGAATACCTTAAACGAGCCATTAAATTGCAGCTCTGTTGTTCCCGGTAAAACAGCCGGGAAGGTCTATCCCGATGTTCCATAGGGGGAAAAGGAAGGCATTTGACATGCGTTCAGGTGTAGCCGGAGTTGATTTCTTCCTGTTTCCCCACAAAAAACTTGGCGGGAATTTTAAAGTCAATTTTCCGGAAAGCCAATAAATACAGGCTGTTCTGGCGCACAGAGCGCATGCGGGCGCAAACATCGCCCGTTTAATTCCCGACCCAGTTGTTTTCGGCTGCGATAGGACGCAGTGTCTGCAAACGTAACAGTTCTGCAATCAGTTCAGGAGGTTCGGGGTGGCCTAACAAATAGCCCTGGAGCAGGTCGCAGCCGCACTCCACCAGAAATTTCTTTTCGCTTTCCTGCTCGATGCCTTCGGCCACCACGTGCAGCCCCAGTTTTCCTGCCATGGCTACGATGGCTTCCACCAGTACGGATTGCTCGCTGCGCGCGGTAACGTTCTGGATAAATGAGCGGTCGATTTTCAGCACGTCCACAGGCAAAGTGCTGAGGTAGGACAGAGAAGAGTGACCGGTGCCAAAGTCGTCAATGGAGATGCGTACGCCCTGCTTTCGCAGTTCGGCCAGTTGTTCGCGCACGATGGGGTTGCTGTCCATCAACATGCGCTCGGTGATTTCAATTTCCAGGCACTCGGGAGGCAACTCCAGTTCGCGCAGCTTGGCGATAGTGTGCTCGACAATGCCGGCATTGAGAAAACGCGAGGGGCAAACGTTTACCGCCATGAATAGGTCGGCGCCCAGTTGTTCGCGCCAGGCCTTGAGTTGGCGACAAGCCTTGATAAACACCCATTCATCGAGGATGCGGATGAGATCGGACTGTTCCGCTACGGGAATAAACTGTTCCGGCGGTACCGTGCCGAGCAGCGGGCTGTGCCAGCGCGAGAGTGCCTCAAGCCCGCGAATGCGCCCGGAGCGGCTGTCCACAAGCGGCTGGTAATACAGTGTCAGTTCATCGCGTTCGAGGGCGGCACGCAGTTCCACTTCCAGGGTCGCGGTGCGTACTGCGTTGTGGCTCATTTCTGGCGCGAAGTATTCTATCCGGTCGCGTCCATGTTCCTTGGCGCGATACAACGATATTTCCGCGCAACGCAGCAATGTTTCGGCCGATTCGCCATCCTGCGGATAACGCACTACACCCATGCTGGCGGTGATCGTGAACAGGCGATCCATGACCTTGATCGGCGAACGCAGGCAGGCAAGCAGCCGGTTGGCGACCTGTTCGCTGGCAAGCTCGGGCAACAGCAGCAGGAATCCATCTCCCTCCAGGCCGGCGATGCGCGCGCGCGGAGGCAGATTGAAACGCAGGCGTTCGGCAACTTCGGACAGCAGAATATTGCCGGCGGCATGTCCAAGTGCATTATTGACGCGCCGGAAGTGATCCAGATCCAGTACGGCAACGGCGAACCCGCTATTTTCAGTTTGCGCGCGTTCGATTTCCTGCTCGATTGCGCGCAGCGCCCAATAATGCGGCGAAGTGGCAAGCGATGCCTTCTCATCCGCCAGCGGCCGCACCGGATGGCCCGGAACACAGGTCAGCAACCCTCCGGCGAAAGCGTGCGCCACCGCCTCTGGCAGGGTGCGCGCATCCAGCTTGAGCATTACCTTACCCAGCAATTGTTCAATCCTGTCCTCTGGCAGCACCAGTCGTTGCGCGATCTGTGCCGGGTTCAAACCGTCGGAAATCCAGGCCAGGCAGGCCCCTTCGTGTCTCGACAAGATGCCGTCCGAATCTTGCAAAAAAGGCACGGCAAGTCGGGAATAGGCATCCTGAAAATATAGCGAGAACAGCACGACGCGCCCGATATCGTCCAGCCCGCGACAAGTCTCGTTGCGGCAGGCAAGGCCGATGCCGCCGATTCTGTGGGTCACGATATCGAACAAAGGAATCGATATCCCCGACACGAGGCCGTGACGCTGTGCTTCCTCAAACATAGGTCCGGCCCCGGCGCGATCGAACGCCTCTTTGCGCCAGACAAAAGGCGTGCGCTGCTCCTGGCTGTGGCGCACACATGGATCAATCGAGGCAAAGCCTTCGCTGATATATTTTTCGATCCAGGCGGCAGGGTAGGTGGTGATGATCTTGGAGAAACTGACGGTGCTGTTCTCCATTTTGAAGCCGGTGGCATAGAGGAAGTAATCGAAGCCCATGCCAAGCACAAATTCCTGGGCGAGCTGGCGCAGATCGGCCTCGTCTTTGGCTTCCAGCAACGTCTGGAAGTTGTCGTGGCTCATATGCGCCGACATTGCCGCTGCAGGCTTATGGGCATAACAGAAAAGGCGCGATCCGCAACGGATGCAAGCCTGTCAGAGCGACAGAAAATTTTACTTCCTCCTAAATTTCTTTCCGGCTATATGGTTTTGTGCTGCAGATGCCGGTGATGCATTCTATATGCCGTTATGCAAATCCTGCCAGCATTTGCGACATAAACTGATGCATTACCCCAGTAATTCAGTGGGCTGGAATTTGAGGGAAGATGATTCGAAACTCGTGAGAACGAGTTGTGAGGAAATGCAGGACGAGCGCACTAAAACCCGGAGCGGGTTGTTGGTTTGCGCTTGTGCGTAGTCGGAGTCAATTCAAGTCCGGCACGATTAAATAGCTTTCGCTGCTGAGCCACCACGATCAGCACTGATACTCGTACATTCTTTTCAGGAAAGTATCGACATCGACATACGCCAGATCGCCAGGCAGATTGACATGTTTGTTGGCCTGAGCAACAGGGCTTTCAGCGACGAGCTGAATTTGCGGGTTCCATCCCGCACACATCACCTCTTCGCCGTATTCTTCACTCACTGGCGCTTCAAGCTCAATCTCGCTTCCGTTCACGATGGTATCCATCTCACACCTCCTTTGGGGGCAAAACAGCCCTTGTT
>CAYOJU010000130.1:5955-7313 GCA_964404355.1 uncultured Sideroxydans sp.
CCAACAATCAACTAATAAACCAATAAACGAGCGTGGCAACTAACTGACATGGATAAAACCCTGAAACTTCGCACTTTCTCCGATACGGCAAAGAATCCAGTCGCGAAAGACAAATCCTCGAAAGAACGCAATATCGCGCAGGAGCTGGAAAAGAAAACCGCGCACCTTGATGAAGAGCGGAACAAGTCGCTGGACTTGCTGAAAACAATCGTGCAACTTCGCGAAAGCCTGAAGCTGGAGCAGGAAAAGTCAGCCGTGCTGGAATCCCGGGTGATCAAGCTGGATTCGGTTGAAGAGAATCAACTCGTCAAGAAAAATGCCCAGCTTGAAGAAGAGAAGAAGAAATCGCTAGAGTACGTAAAGACCATCCAGCAACTACAGGAATCCCTCAAGCAGGAACAGGAAAAATCCGCTCAGATGTCCGGCAGGATGGCTGAACTGGAAACCAAAGTTTATAAACTGGACTCGGTGGAAGAAAGCCAGCTCGTCAAAAAAAATGCCGAGCTTGAAGAAGAAAAGAAAAAATCACTCGAATACTTGAACACTATCGAACAACTCCGGGAGAACCTCAAACAGGAATTGGGTAAATCCGCCGAGACATTAAACCGGATGGCCGAACTGAAAACCAAAGTAGACAAGATGGATTCGGTGGAAGAGAACCAGCTCATCAGGAAAAATACCCTGCTGGAAGAAGAAAAGAAAAAGACACTCGAGTATGCAAAATTGATCGATCAGCTCAGGGAAAGTATCCGGGCGGACCAGGAAGTAACGGCCGGCATGGCCAAGCAAACAGCCAAACTGGAAGCCAGGATAAAAGAGCTTTCAGTAGTGCTCCACAAGATCGCGGGTATGGCTACTGCGGGCAAGCCGGATAGCGACTGACCGGCCTCGATTTATTTTGAATCGGCCAGAAACGCGAGTACCGCCTCCCCCAGTTCCTCCGGCGCTTCTTCCGGCACAAAATGCCCCACCGTATTCAGCCGCAGTGTCAGCGAATTCGGCAAGACATGCTGCCAGCGCTTCAACTCCTTCTCGCGGAACGCGACATCCTTCATGCCCCACACGTACAGGGTGGGCTTTGCTTTCAGCACGCCCATCTTGCCCCATAGCTGAGCCAGCCACGGTGTGGAAGCGATGATCTGTTTGGGAAATATATAGCACCCCTTGCGCAATGCTGCCGTGGGCAGGGCATCCTTGTAGTGCTGGTGCGCATGATCGCCGAGCTTGTGTTTGTCGCCGAATGCAGCGCGCATGAAAGAACTGGCGAAGAAGTTGAAATGCTTGATCAGGAAGCGGCCGACCGGCCCGCCCATGAAGGCGCTGAAAGCGACATAGTGGAAATCCTTGTCCACCGGCCA
>CAYOJU010000131.1:0-7301 GCA_964404355.1 uncultured Sideroxydans sp.
CCCATGTGCAGCGTGCCGGTGACGTTGGGCGGCGGCAGCTGGATGCAGAAATTCTCTTTTTTAGAGGGGTCGAGTCCGGCCTTGAAATAACCGGCGTTTTCCCAGGTGGGGTACCAGCGGGCTTCGATGTCTTTCGGGTCAAAACTTTTTGCGAGTTCCATTGCGGTCTTTACGTGTGAGTTTGGTGCTTCAGAAAGGCGGGATTATACAGGGGTGGGCAGCAGTTGTAGGATGGGTATCGCTGCGCTCAACCCATCCTACGGGACTCAATCCTGTTCTTATGTCTTGCGCAGGTCGAAGTGGCGCAGTTCGTAGCCTCTATCCTTGTAGAACTTATAGCGGTCGCGCCCCTGTTTGGCATCATCGTCGTCAAGGCCGATGATCTCGATGACGCGTTCAAAGCGGCTGAAGAACGGCAGGCAGATATTGTGAAGGCTGATGAGTAGCTCGGAATGGGGAAACGTTTCGTCGCGTCCGATCACCACGGGCATCGTGACCGCATCCGCTTCGTGGCTATGGCAGTGCGGCATGAAGGCCGTGGCGGGGAAGTGCCACAGCAGTTGGTCCAGCTTGTGGGCAATCGCTTCATCCGGCGCGTGCAGCAGCACGCGCAGGCCGTTCTGCATCGCCTTGTGGCTCAGCTGGCAGGCCGTGCGCAGCTTGTCTTCCGAGCCGGTATAGAAATCTACTTTGGTCACTTGGCGGTCGTGCGGTTGATCAGATACTGCGTGAGCAGCGGCACCGGACGTCCGGTCGCGCCCTTGTTCTTGCCGGAAAGGTTGGCCGTGCCGGCGATATCCAGGTGCGCCCAGCGGTAGTCCTTGGTGAAGCGCGCCAGGAAGCAGGCTGCGGTGATGGTGCCGCCCGCGCGTCCGCCGATGTTGGCCATGTCGGCGAAATTACTGTCCAGCAGCGGCTGGTAGTCTTCCCACAGCGGCAGTTGCCATACGCGGTCGTGCGACTGTTCACCCGCGGCAACTAGTTCCTTGGCAAGCTTGTCCTCGTTGGCGAACATGCCGCTGGCGACATGGCCCAGGGCGATGACACAGGCGCCGGTGAGGGTAGCGATGTCGATCACGGTGTCCGGGTTGAATTTCTTCGAGTAGGTCAGGGCGTCGCACAGGATGAGGCGGCCTTCGGCATCGGTATTCAAAATCTCGATGGTCTGGCCGGACATGGAAGTGACGATGTCGCCGGGTTTGGTGGCTTTGCCGGAAGGCATGTTCTCGCAGGTCGGGATTACGCCGACGACATTGATCTTCAGTCCCATCTCGGCAATGGCTTTCAGTGTACCGAGCACACTGGCCGCGCCGCTCATGTCGTATTTCATCTCGTCCATGTCGGCGCCGGGTTTGAGCGAGATGCCGCCGGTGTCGAAGGTGATGCCCTTGCCCACCAGTACGACGGGTTTCTGCGTTTTGGCCGCGCCGGAATATTCCAGCGTGATCAGTTTGGCCGGTTGTTCGCTGCCGCGGGTGACGGACAGGAAGGAGCCCATGCCCAGTTTCTGCATGGCTTTTTCATCCAGCACGGTCGTCTTGATGCTCTTGTGCGCTTTTCCCAATGCCAGCGCTTGGGCGGCGAGGTAGGTCGGGGTGCAGATGTTGCCCGGCAGGTTGGCCAGGGTCTTGGTCAGTTCCATGCCGCTGGTGGTGGCGGCTGCCTGATCGAGCACGGTCTTTAATGCGGTTGCGGGTTTGTCCAGTGTGGCAAAAGCGATGTTCTTCAGTGACGCGGGTTTGGATGGCTTGCTTTTCAAGCCGTCGGCGCGGAAGGCCTGCTCGGTCGCCGCGAACACGGCTTGTTTGATGACCCAGGCGCTGTCCTTGCCGACGCCTTCATCCAGAATGAACAGTGCGGCATCTTTGGCGGGTGTGGCATTCAACGCGCGGAAGCTTGCGCTCAGGATGTCAGTGGTCATCTTGGGGTTGATCTCGCTGGCTTTGCCCAGTCCGACCAGCAATACACGCTCGGCAGCAACACCGGGCAGTTTGTGCAGCAAAAGGGTGGAGGCGGATTTCCCGCTCATGTCGCCGCGCGCGATGATATCGCTGATTGCATGCTTGGCAGCCTTGTCGAGTACTTGCGCCGCTTTCGACAATTTACCGCCGTCGAATACGCCAACCACCACGCAACCGCTCTTCAGTTTTTCCGGACTGCCTTGTTTTATGCTAAATTCCACGCGCTTCTCCTCATTAATCTCAAAATTGCTCCCGATGCCGGATTATCCGCAATCCCAACCACTAAAGTCAAAGAAGCCGAAGGTTCACGGCATCTTTTACTGGTCGTTGGTGCGTGAGTTTGCCAGCACAGGCTTGCTGGTGTCGTCCATATTGCTAGGCATCGTCGTGTTTACCCAGTTGGTTCGCCTGCTGGGCGATTCGGTCAGCGGATTGCTGGCGGTGGATGGTGTACTGGCGATCATGGGATTCAGTTCGCTCAACTATCTGCCGGTTCTGCTTTCCATCGGTCTTTTCCTGTCGGTGCTGTTGACGCTGACACGCAGTTACAGAGACAGTGAAATGGTGGTGTGGTTCACTTCGGGTATCGGGCTGACGCGCTGGATAAGGCCGGTGCTGGGCTACGCCCTTCCGGTGGCGCTGCTGATCGCGTTGCTCAGTCTGGTACTGTCACCATGGGCTTTGTCCAAAGCCGACGAATTCAGGCGCAGGCTGGATAGCCGTGATGACGTTTCAGCCGCGACGCCGGGTGCATTCCGCGAATCCAAACAGGCGGATCGCGTGTTCTTTCTGGAAAATGTGGATGTGGAGAAAAAACGCGTCGGCAATATCTTTGTGCGATCCACGCAAAATGGCAGAGAAGGAACGATGGTTGCCAAGGAGGGCTTCCAGGAGACTGAGCCCAATGGCGACCGCTTTCTGGTGATGCTCAACGGCACACGGTATGAGGGGTTCCCGGGACAGGCGGATTTCAAGATTGTCGAATTCGAGCGTTATGCAATGCGTATCGAGCCGGTTGAATTGCGGCAGGAGTTGCCTAACGTCAAGGCTTACCCCACGCTGTATTTATTGCGGAACATGACGCCGTTGAATATCGCCGAGTTAGAGTGGCGCGTTGGCTTGCCTCTCAGCGCACTGGTGCTGTCCTTGCTGGCTATTCCATTGAGCTATGTGAATCCGCGCGCCGGGCGTTCGATCAATCTGATCACCGCCATGGTGATCTATATGTTCTATAACAACATGATCAGCGTTACCAACTCCTGGGTCGGGCGCGGCAAACTTGGGCCGACGCTGGGGTTGTGGGGAATCCACCTGTTCATGTTTGCAGTGATGCTGATCATGTTCTATCACCGCTCTTCGGCATCTCCCTGGCGCAGGCTGAAACGATGAGATTGCTCACCCGATATCTGCGGAGGGAGATTTATTCCAGTATCGCGCTGGTCTTTGCGGCGCTCATCATGTTGTTTTCCCTGCTCGATCTGATCAACGAACTGAATTCGATGGGCCGCGGTGACTATCGTCTGGGGTATGTGCTGTTATTCGTGGTGCTTACCATTCCCGGGCATATCTATGAATTATTCCCGGTCGCGGTACTGATTGGAACCATTCTTGCCATGGTGCAGATGGCCTCCAATTCGGAATTGACGGTGTATCGCAGTTCCGGCGTATCGCTCAAGCAGATGATAGAAGCGCTGATCAAGATCGGTTTGCCGCTGGTGATATTGTGTTTCCTGTTTGGAGAATTTGTTTCCCCGCCGAGCGAACGCATGGCGCAACAATTGCGGCTGAAGGCACAGAACGCAAAAGTTTCGGTGAAGGAATTCAGGTCAGGCGTATGGGTGAAGGATGAGCGCAGCTTCATCAACGTGAGGAGCGTGCTGCCGGATACCTCGTTGCTGGATGTCAGCATTTACGAATTCGATGCCAGTTATCACTTGCACAGTATTATCGCGGCGGAACGGGCCTCGTATCTGGAGGATGCGCATTGGCAACTGGAAGGTGTACGGGAGACGCTTTTCGAAAAACAGGGTGTCACCACAGACAATCGGCCGCGCGCAGATTGGCATTCCTCTCTTAATCCCGAAATTTTGAGCGTACTGCTGGTGGTGCCGGAGCAGATGTCGGCATGGAACCTTTACATATATACCGGGCACTTGCGTGATAACCACCAGAAGACCGCGCGTTATGAGATCGCGATGTGGAACAAACTGGTCTATCCGTTCGCGGTGCTGGTGATGATGCTGCTGGCGCTGCCGTTCTCCTCCTATCAGCGCCGCGAGGGCGGTATCAGCAGCAAGATATTCCTGGGCATTGTGCTGGGCTTGAGTTTCCACTTTATTGGCAGGTTGTTCGCCAACGTTGGCGCGTTGAATGACTGGTCACCATTATTGAGCGCTACGGCGATGAGCTGGCTGTTTCTGTTGCTGGCGATGGGAATGCTTTGGCGTACTGAGCGGCGCTGATGCCGGAGCAGGCAACGGACCGGGAGTCCGTGCGAACGTTATCAAATTGGTTTAAAAATGCTTTTATTGGACCGGAGCTGTTGCAGGGACGCTGCTGCCCGCCGGGCCTGATTGTTTCTCACGCACCATCTGCTTGATGGCTTCGCGTTTCTCAGGCGGGACTTTGCTGAGCGCTTTGTGTTTTTCACGTGCGGAATGTCGCTGTTCTGCTGTCAACTTGCTCCAGGGAACGATCTGTTTGTGAAACAACGCCTGTTTTTCGGGGGTGAGCTTGGGGAAATGCTTGGCCAGCTTGATCAGGTATTGCTGGCGCTTATCCGGCAGGGTATTCCACTCGTTTGCCAATGGCGCCAGCGCCTGCTGCTGCTGCGGTGTGAGTTGGTTCCATTGCTCGGCAAACGTCAGATTGGCACAAAACAGCGAGGCAATCAGTAACAGCGCTTGCGGCAGGCGTAACAGCATGTTTGCTCAGTCCAGATACACGTCAATCGGCAAGTCATCCGTCAAAATGGCGATATCGACATCGTCATGGTCGTATGCCTGTTGCTGCCAATAAAGTGCGCCGCTGACCAGAAGAGCGATGAGCAAAGCCACCATTCCAAGGTTATAGGCCTTGTGGGATGGAGTTGAATGGTGTTGGATCACGCCATGTTCGGTCAGCCAAGCCAAAACGGGCGCTTGCTGTTCTTTTTGCTGATATTGCAATGCAGTACGGCGAGCAGACTGCAGCTTATCCAGCGTTCCCCTGTCAATCTGCGCAGCGGAACGATTGAGTAACTGCCCGATTTCTTTGGTATTTAATTTGCGGTTCATGATAGATCGATTCCTTTCTCTCTCAGGATTGCGGAGAGTGCGTGAGTGGCGCGCGAACAATGAGTTTTAACGCTGCCTTCCGAGCAGCCCATGGCCGCCGCTGTTTCCGCAGTGTCCAGTTCCTCCCAGTAACGCAGCAGGAAGGCTTCCCGTTGACGAGCCGGGAGCTGGCTTAACGCTTCTTCTATCACCGCGATCAGTTGGGATTGTACTAATGCCTCTTCAGGGCGTGCAGGCTGGCTATCGTTGTCTTCATCCTGCAGGGTGTCAAGCGGGTCGAAAACTTCGCTTTCATGCTGCGGCGTGAATGAGGAAAACAGTGTGGTCCAGAACGAGCGCACCTTCTGGCGGCGGTAGAAGTCGCGTATGGTGTTTTGCAGGATACGCTGGAACAGCATGGGGTATTCTTCAACCGGATGGTCACCATAGCGTTCGGCGAGCTTCAGCATGGCGTCCTGCACGATATCCAGCGCCACATGCTCGTCGCGGACGGCAAATTGCGCCTGTTTGTAAGCGCGTCTTTCCGCTTGGGCGAGGAATTCTGAAAGTTGCTGTGGCGTAGACAGTTTCTGTGGCTCCGGTGTGAACCGGGCGGATACTAGCAAATTCCCGCGTAGTACAGGGATTTCTGCGTTTTCTAAGGGCTTTCGGGGGTTGACCAAAACGCCGCCAGCCTTTATCTTGCGCGGTCTTTCGTTGCTTTTTCAAGGTAGTGGGTTCATGGAACTGACAGGCGCAGAAATAACCATCCGCTGTTTGCAGGAAGAAGGGGTCGAATATGTATTCGGCTACCCCGGCGGAGCGGTATTGTTCATTTACGATGAGCTGTTCAAACAGGAACAGGTCAAACATGTGCTGGTGCGTCACGAGCAGGCTGCGGTACATGCCGCGGACGGCTATGCGCGTTCAACCGACAAGGTCGGAGTAGCGCTGGTGACATCCGGCCCCGGCGTGACCAATGCGGTCACGGGTATCGCCACTGCCTATATGGATTCCATTCCAATGGTGGTGATTAGCGGCCAGGTGCCGACCAGCTACATCGGCGAGGACGCCTTTCAGGAAGTGGACGCGGTTGGCATTACGCGCCCCTGCGTGAAGCACAATTTTCTGGTAAAAGACCCTAAAAATATTGCGAGTACGCTAAAGAAAGCGTTCTACCTGGCCAAGAGCGGTCGTCCCGGCCCGGTGCTGGTGGATATTCCCAAGGATGTATCGAACATGAAAGCGGAGTATTCCTATCCCGCGACAGTGAACATCCGTTCCTATAATCCGCAGGTTCACGGTGACATCGGCCAGATCAAGCGTGCAGCGCAAATGCTGTTGGACGCGAAGCGTCCGATGGTCTATGCGGGCGGCGGGGTGATCTTGTCGGATGCCTCCAAACAATTGACCGAACTGGTGCGCTTGCTTGGCGCGCCCTGCACCAATACGCTGATGGGCCTGGGTGGCTATCCGGCAAATGACAAGCAATTCGTCGGCATGCTTGGCATGCACGGTACCTACGAAGCCAACCTCGGCATGCAGAACTGCGACGTGCTGCTGGCGGTGGGCGCGCGCTTCGACGACCGCGTGATCGGCAATGTGGCGCATTTCAATTCCGTGCCGCGCAAGATCATCCATATCGACATCGACCCGGCTTCCCTTTCCAAGCGCGTGAAAGTGGATGTGCCTATCGTCGGCGATGTGGCGCATGTGCTGTCCGATCTGCTGGCCGTGCTGAACAGCAGCAAGCAGAAGCCGGACGCGGTCGCGCTGAAAGACTGGTGGAAACAGATCGACGAATGGCGCAGTGCGAATTCGCTGTCGTACAAAAACTCCACCGAACTGATCAAGCCGCAGTACGTGATCGAGACTCTGCACAAGATCACCGGCGGCGACGCCTTTGTGACGTCCGACGTGGGCCAGCACCAGATGTGGGCGGCGCAGTATTACAAGTTCAACCAGCCGCGTCGCTGGATCAATTCCGGCGGTCTGGGCACGATGGGCTTTGGTCTGCCCGCGGCAATGGGCGTGCAACTGGCTCATCCGGGTGCGACCGTGGCCTGTGTGACGGGCGAAGGCAGCA
>CAYOJU010000132.1:0-7271 GCA_964404355.1 uncultured Sideroxydans sp.
GCCCGCCCATGAAGGCGCTGAAAGCGACATAGTGGAAATCCTTGTCCACCGGCCATGCCCAGGTGTTCATAACCACGAGCCGCTTCACGTTCTGCGGATGCGTCACCGCATACTGCATGCCGATGGGGCCGCCCCAGTCTCCCACCACCAGCGTGATGTTCTTCAGGCCCAGATGCTCGATCAGTGAGGTCAGATTCTTCGCATGCTCCTCCGGCAGATAGCTCCAGTCTGCAGGCTTGTCCGAAAGACCAAAGCCGATATGGTCGGGCGCGATGCAGCGGTAGTGCGGGCTGAGCCGCTTGATCAGCTTGCGGAAGAGGAACGACCAGGCCGGGTTGCCATGCAACATCACGACAACCTCACCTTGGCCCTCGTCCACATAATGCAGCTTGCCCGCAGGAGTCTGGAAATAATGCGAGGCAAACGGATATTCGTTACGGTCGATCCAGTCTGGTTTGCCCATGTCTTCTCCCTGTTGAAATTATTGTTGTCCGGCATGCAGATTACGCCCAAGCGGCAGAGAAACGTCAGGCGGCCATCTCCGCCAACTTGCACACCGTGTTCCAGTTGCGGGCACTGGCCGCAACTCCCAGCAACTTTTCCGTCCGTGCGGCGAGCTTTGAATTTCCGACGCCATCCGGGGCGTGCAGGTAGAACACCTTGCCTGCCAGCTTGAAACGTTCGGATTGTGTTTTGAGGGCTTCCAGTGCCTGCAAATCCGGCAGGTGCGGCGCCTCATCCAGAAAGAACAGGTGCAGTGATTTCGGTTCAGACTCGGCCTCCGGGTAAGGATTGCCCGCCATCGCCTTTTTCAATTCCGCCTCTTCCAGCAACAAGATGTGTGGCGCAAAGCCATGCTTCGCCTTGATCGCGGTAGTGATCTTTGTCGCCAGCGCCGCCTTGTTCTTCAGATCGCAGCGGAACACCACATTTCCGCTCTGAATGTAAGTTTGAACTTCGCGCAAACCCATTTCCTCCAGCAAAGCGGACAGCTCCTTCATCGGCAATTTGTTGTTGCCGCCGACATTGATGCCGCGCAACAGGGCGATAAGTGTGGTCATAGGTGGGCAGATGAACAATAGGAAATGGTCAGGATGCAGTCTATCGAAAAACCATTCGACGCTGAACCACTTTAGTCTGAGGTTTCGATGGGGAGACTATTGCGAAGCTGCTCCCAATAGTTGATGATTACTTATGACTTACAAAACCAGGAGATCCAGATGCGCACATCAAAACACAAGGTGACAACTGCGGCGACACTGTTGTGCCTGCTGCTCGGTACTGGAGTGGCTCAGGCAATGCAGGGCATTCAAATGCCGAATGGACAGACGGCGCAAGGAAAGATACTGGGGGGGCGACTGATGATCGTCGGTCCGGATCACAAACTGCACCCGGCTACAGACGGCCAGTATCACAACGCCGCCGGGCAATCGATCATCATTCAGGGCGGCAGGATCGCGCCGGGCGGAGCACAGGCAATAGGGCCAAAACCGGATGATCCACGCTTGACCAGGGCGATCGGGCCGAAGCCGGACGATCCGCTCTTGACCAAGGCGATTGGACCAAAGCCGGATGATCCGCACGCCACGATCCTGCCGACTACAGCGTTGCCGCCGAGTGTCGGACCGGTCTCGACTGGCGGCACGACTCTTGGTGTTGCACCCTCAAATACCGGCATATCCGGTGCCGTGGTTAAACCGCTGACCGTGCAGCCTCCGGTGAGTATATTGGTTAAGTAGATCAAGGGCAGCCCCGGTCAGTAGTGGGGACGTCGAACGATACAAAGGACTGAGCGCGCCAAGCGGAAGTCGGGGCCGGTAGCACTGCTTCGTGGGTATGGGCGGGTAGGGACTCCGGTTTCAAATTGAAATTCGAAGCTGACCCTGAGGTCTCACTGAGGTCTCAGACCCTGAGGTCTCATTCGCGTGTGTTCGTTAGCGGACGGAATGATTATTGGTCATTCATTACTCTCCAAATCATGGGCAACAGCATGCTCGAAGCGAAAGGTGATGGAGATGAATGACAAGGCTGATAGCCGGGCAAAAGATTTCCCCATCGTGTGTGTCGGCGGATCGGCGGGTGGCCTCGATGCTTATATTCGCCTGTTGCAGAATCTTCCGGCGGATATGGGAGTGGCAATCGTCATCGTGAATCACATTACAGAAGTGCCTACCCAGCTGCATAAAGTTCTTCCCCGCTTTTCAACCATGCCGGTTACGCTCATTACGGAACGTCTGGAAATAGAGCCGAACTGCGTATTTATCATCCCCGAAAATCGCGACCTGCACGTCCTCGATGGCGAGTTCATGCTCAAGCCCATATCCAAGCCGCGCGGCTGGCCCGATGTCATCACTGTGTTCCTGCGCTCTCTCACCCAATACTGGGACGGTAAGCTGATTGCCGTTATCGTCTCCGGCTACGATGGCGACGGGGCAGCGGCAATGTGCGGCATCAAACAAGTCGGCGGAATCACCATCGCGCAGAAACTCAGTACCGCAAAACAACCGGACATGCCGGAAAGCGCAATCGAAAGCGGCTGCATCGACTTTATTTTGTCGCCGGAAGACATTGCGAAAGAAATCATACAAATTGCGCGGGTTGAAGCCTGAGTGGCAAGCTTGTTCGTCATCATGAGAAAAGGGGATGGATTTATTAATAAATCTGTCCCCATGTATTCCCCGCTTGCTTATGTATTCCATCGAACCTGAGCCTCGGTTCGGATAGTTTCCCAACTGACAGTATCGCTGGGGTTGGCATCGTCCTCTGCGAGTCGTCGGTCCAGTTCTGCGATCAAGTTATCGGAGTTGCGGTAGCTGCCGTGTTCAATGTCTTTGGTGGTCTCACTCATCACAGGAACACGGCGGGCGAAACCTTGAAGCGTTCCGCCAACGCCTTCACTTGCCGCGTGTTGAGTTCGCGCTTGCCGTTCAGGATGGCAGAAACGATGCTTTGCCCGCCCAGCTCTTCGGCCAGATCCGTTTGCTTCAGGCTGTGCTCTTCCATCAGAAAGGCGAGCACCTTGGCAGGTGCGGCTTCGGGCAGGGTTTGCTGTTTCGCTTCGTAGGCTTCCACTTCTTTGGTTACGAGATCAAGCAGCGGCATCAGGCGATGCGATTCGTTCGCACCGACGCGGTCAAGCAATTCGTCCATTACCTGCACGCGGCGTTTGTAATCCTTTTCGCTGGTGATCGGGCCGAGCGGGACTAACTTGTTCAAGCCCTGCCAGGCGGATTGCACCGAGGTGAGATCAAAGTTGATTGTGTTGTGACTCATGGCGATCCCCGGGGGGGCGAAAACTATAAGCCCTTATTGCTCATTGATTCTGCCGAATTTGCTGGATTTGCTGCCCAAGTACGGGGATGGATTGTTGTATCGTGTCCCAGACGATGTCCAAGTTGATATCGAAATAGCCATGTGCCATACGATTGCGCATTCCGCGCATGCTTTTCCACTGCACATCCGGATAGCGGGCAACGAATTCGGGATATTCATCTGCCAGCTTGGTAGCTGCTTCGCCGATAACCACGATGTTCAGAATCACCGCCTGCTGAGTTCGCTTATCGGCCAGAAATTCTTCCTTGGAAAAACCTTCCACATAGCTGCGGATAAGTCCGATGGCTTCAAGTATATGGTCGAGGTAGTCGTTGTGGCGCAACGGCTGCCCGGAACTCATACCAATGCCGCCTCTTTGAGTATCTGGTCGCGGAACTTGGCGGGCAGATCGCCGGGCGTGAGCACATCGACCGACACACCAAGCAATTCTTCCAGCTCGATTTGAACAGCGCCAAGATCAAGCAACGTTGCGCCAGGAAGCGCATCGACCAGAAGGTCGAGGTCGCTGTCGCTGCTGTCCTCTCCGCGCAGCACAGAGCCGAACACGCGTGGGTTGCGCATTCTGCTTTGCTCAATCACACGGCGAATAGCGGCGCGATGTGTGTGGAGTGCTTCGGAGGGTTTCATGGTCGATGCCGATTAATGACCGGATTGGATGCGCATATTATGCCGTCTTTTTACTTGGCGGCACAGGTAGATGCGAAGTTGGCTGAAACCGTGGTGCGCCGCCCATTTGCGTCCCTGGGTTAGCTCCTGTCGATTCGTAATGCGAACCCGACCCCGACCCCAATACGAGAGGTTATACGTCGTCTCTATGCAACCAATTCACATATTTTGCCGTTCCTTCAGGTCCGGGAAATGCTGATTCTTGATTTACTCCAAGCTTGTCGAGTGTCTTTAATATGTCTAGTTTGCGGGCTTGCGGTATTCCTTTCATGAGAACGCTGCCCATGGTTGACTTGTTCTTATGAATATCTACAAACTTTTTCTCTTTCTTTGAATATGGATGCACAGTAAACCATCCGCTTTGAGCTCTAATTCTGCTGTTATTAACGTTTGGTTTTAGAACAAGCGTTTTCTTTGTTTTGAAAGGATCTGTTTCAGTTGAAGTGTTTAACAACATCGTGTCAGTTGCGAAGAGCATGAAAATATATCCATCCGACTTGGTTGTGTAGTCTAAACAAGCAAACCATAAGGCGAACAAAGGGTTTGTTGTCCAATCAAGTAATCGAGTATTCAAACCATGATGTTGTGCATAGACCAAAATATCCCAATCATTCATCGCTGCAATATCACTTTCGCGCGCAAGTCTTCTCCGAAATTCTTTGACGATTTTTACTTCAAGATCAGTTGTATCAATTTTAGGGTTTCTTCGAGCCACTTTTGGTAGTAGTGGGTCATTATTTGGCTGACCACGGAATAGGACATTACTGCCAGCGACATTAACCAAAGATTCAGTCGACGCAATAAGGTCTTCCACGGAGGTAATGTACTTATCGTTTTTCATCATGATGTCAACGCAAGTTAGAAGTGCGGGTTATTCTAGAAGGGTTTGTTGCATAAGCTGGAGCATTGTTGCGCACTCTAATTTATTAGAAAGACGGCGGTCAACATGATATGGCGAATCTGCGGCAGACGGCAGACCATATGTGGTTGTCAGTTACACCAACTTCTTCAACTGATAAATCCTCTCCAACGCTTCCTTTGGACTCATCTCGTCCGGTTGCAGATCGCGCAGCGCCGACAATAGCGGATGTTCTTCCGGTTCCGGTGCTTCCGGTGCGGCGGTGAAGAGGTCGCCCTGCGGGTTCTGCGCTGCGCTGTTCTGTTCCAGTCTCACCAGTTGTTTTTTCGCAGAGCGAATGACGCTGTTCGGCACGCCCGCAAGGGCAGCGACTTGCAGGCCGTAGCTCTGGCTGGCGGCGCCTTCGTTTACAGAGTGCAGGAAGACGATGCTGTGCTGGTGCTCGATGGCGGCGAGGTGGACGTTGGCGAGCTGGGTGAATTCTTCCGCCAGCCGCGTGAGTTCGAAATAGTGCGTGGCGAACAGGGTGTAGCTGCGGTTGATCTCCAGCAGGTGGCGCGCGATGGCGTAGGCGAGGGCGAGGCCGTCGAAGGTGCTGGTGCCGCGCCCGATCTCGTCCACCAGCACCAGGCTCTTCTCGGTGGCGTTGTGCAGGATGTTGGCGGCCTCGGTCATCTCGACCATGAAGGTGGAGCGTCCGCTGGCCAAGTCGTCCGATGCGCCGATGCGCGTGAATATCTGGTCGATCTCGCCCAGCACCGCGGCTTGCGCAGGGACGAAGCAGCCGACATGCGCGAGCAGCGCGATGATGGCGACCTGGCGCATGTAGGTGGATTTACCGCCCATGTTGGGGCCGGTGATGAGCAGCGTGCGGCGCGCGTCGTTGAGCGTGGTGTCGTTGGGCGTGAAGGTGTCCACTTGCGCTTCCACTACCGGATGGCGGCCTTTGGTGATGTTGATCTGCGCATCGTCGCTGAACTGCGGCGCGCTGAAGTTGAGCGTGGCGGCGCGCTCGGCGAAGGTGGCGAGTACATCCAGTTCGGCGATGGCGGCGGCGATGCGCTGCAGTTGCGGGATGAACGGTGCGAGCTGGTCAAGCAGTTGTTCGTAGAGGAACTTCTCGCGCGCCAGGGCGCGGTCGTTGGCGGAGAGCGCTTTGTCCTCGAAGGCTTTCAGTTCCGGCGTGATGTAGCGCTCGACGTTCTTCAGTGTCTGGCGGCGGCGGTAGTCGTCCGGTACCTTGTCGGCATTGGCGAAGCTGACTTCGATGTAGAAGCCGTGTACGCGGTTGTATTCGACTTTCAATTTGTCGATGCCGGTACGGGCGCGTTCGCGGGTTTCCAGTTCGAGGAGGAAGTCGCCGCAGTTGGTTTGGATGCCTCTTAATTCATCAAGCTCGGGGTCGAAGCCGTCGGCGATTACGGAGCCTTCGCGCAGGACGGAGGAGGGTTCGGGTTTGATGGTCCTTTGTAGCAACTCCACTAACTCATTTCCCGTTCGCCCTGAGCCTGTCGAAGGGTTGACGGGCGCGCTGGACTGGTGGCTGTATTCAGGTTCGCCGGCGCTTTGCGCCGATCCTTCGACAGGCTCAGGACGAACGGACTGGAGGAAAGCATCGGCCAGTTGCTTGATAAGCGCGGTATCGCACATCTCCAGTGTGGCGTGTAACTGCGGCAGGGTCTTCAGCGTTTCGCGCAGGCCGGAAAGGTCGCGCGGTCTTGCGCTGCGCAGGGCGATGCGGGCGGTGATGCGTTCCACGTCCACGCTGGGTTTGAGGTGTTCGTGAACCTGGGGGTAAAGCTCCCTCGCCCTTTGGGAGAGGGCTGGGGTGAGGGTGCTTTCAGCGTGAATTTCACCATTCCTTCCCTCACCCCCAGCCCCTCTCCCAGAGGGCGAGGGGAGTCGGAGTTGCTCAACCGCATCAAGCCTGGCTTGCAGCGTAGTGCGGTTGCGCAGCGGATGGTGCAGCCAGTGGGCCAGCAACCTGCTGCCCATGTTGGTGGCGCAGGTGTCGAGCAGCGAGAGCAGGGTGGGTGCTGGCTCACCGCGCAGGGTCTGGGTGATTTCCAGGTTGCGTCGGGTGGCGGCGTCCATGCGCACGTATTCGTCGGCGTGATAGACCTGTGCGGCTCTGATGTGGGCGATGCTCTGGCCTTGGGTGAGTTTGGCGTAGCCGAGCAGGGCGCCTGCGGCTTCCAGACCCACGGTGAAATCTTCGCAGCCGAATCCGGCGAGGTCGATGGTGGCAAACTGTTGGCACAGCGCGCGGTGGGCGGTGTCGCGGTTGAAGTGCCAGTCTGGCAGCGACTTGCTGGCGGCGTTCTTGAATTGCGGTGCTTTGGTACTTTCGGCGAACAGTATCTCGGAAGGTTGCAGGCGTTCCAGTTCGGCGGGCAGTTGCTTGGCGGCGACT
>CAYOJU010000133.1:0-7244 GCA_964404355.1 uncultured Sideroxydans sp.
AGCCGATCACTCCGGAGAGATCGTCCATCGAAGCCAGTTCCTGACCGATCAGCGCACCACGATCATTCTTTGCTTCGTCGTCGCGTTCGATAATATCGATCTTCAGTTTCTTGCCCCCGACGACAATGCCGCCAGCCGCGTTGATTTCGTTGATGGCAAGTTTGGCGCCATCACGCATGGAAACACCCATCGGCGCCGAGCCACCGGAGAATGGGCCAGTGATAGCCAACTTGACGGTATCCGCAGCAAATAATGGGGTTGAGAAGCCGAGCAACAAGGTAGCGAGTAGAGCCTTTTTCATTTTTATCTCCCAAAGTTGAAACAATGGTTGGACTGCGAAGTTATTTTAACTTGAATTCTATCTGTCGCAAGCAGATGCATTGACCATATCTCCAACACGAATGCTCAAGCTTTTTGCCCGACCTTTCGATTCATGTCCCGGTAAATCCTGCCAGCAAATTCTGACCGCGATCAGTACGCAAAGCTATTAGCATTTCTGCCCAACCGAAATTAGTAATACTACTTAGTCGGCAGTGACCATCGCAAATCCATCAGTCATGTTCGTTTCCATAGATGTATATTATGCGCTCCTGACTTACATACTACATCCCGAAATGAGCAAACAGACCTCCCCTCGCCCCACTGGCGTCATGGACGCGATAATCAGCAACAATGCAGGCCGCGATCCGGAGCGCCTGACCATGAAGTACGCCAAGATGGCGCAAAGCCCCTTCATCTTTTTGCGCGGGGCTTGCGACCTGTTTTACGATGCGCTGCCGGATTCTTCGCTCTTTCGCGATGCGCCACTGGCTTGGTGCTGTGGTGATCTGCACTTTGAGAACTTCGGCAGCTACAAGGGAGACAACCGTCAGGTCTATTTTGACATCAACGATTATGACGAAGCTGCGCTGGCACCATTCACCTGGGACATGGTTCGACTGTTGACCAGCATCCAGTGCGGCGCCAAGACGCTCCACGCAACACACGCTGAAACCCTGGCTGTCAGTCAACACTGCCTGGAGGCTTACCGCAGCGCGCTCATGAATGGCAAACCGCTCTGGGTCGAAAGGGAAACCTCCGTCGGTCTCGTGAATGAATTGTTGTCCAATTTGCAGACCCGCAAACGCGCTGACTTCCTGGACAAGCGTACGATTCGCAAGAATGGTCAGCGCAAGCTGAAACTGGATGGCGTGAAGGCATTGCCTGCTTCCGACGAACAGAAACGGATCGTCACCGAATTCATGGATGGTTTTGCCGGCACCCAACCTGACCCGGTATTTTTCACGGTTCTCGATATCGGTCGCCGCATCGCAGGGACAGGCAGCCTCGGCGTAGAGCGGTTCGTGGTGCTGGTGAAAGGCAAGGGTTCTCCCGATGGTAATTATCTGCTCGACATCAAAGAGGCCATACCGTCGGCGATGGCGCCACATCTTGCCCGCATGCGCATCAAGCAGCCAACCTGGCCGGATGACGCAAGCCGAGTAGTGACCGTCCAGAACAGGATGCAGGCCGCAAACCACGCATTCCTTCATCCATTGAAACTTGGCGGACTCCCTTGCATTTTGAAAGGACTGCACCCCTCGGAAGACCGGGTGGCCATTGGAGATTGGGGTACAAAACTGGATCACCTCAAAGAGGTTGTGAGCACCATGGGACGCATTCTGGCCTGGGATCAGTTACGCGCTTCCGGTCGATCCGGGGCTGCCAGCGCCGATGAACTGATCGCGTTCGCGCAACGCGGCGAATGGGCATCCGAGATGCTGGAGGTTGCAACACAAATGACACTGACGACAAAACAGCAGTGGCAGGAATTCACCGAGTCGGTGGGCAGCAAGCAATTGGTACAACCTGCCAAATAGAGGCTTTAATGGCCGAGCAATCACGTAACAACGAGCTGTTTTCTACAGCATTGCGCAAACATCTCGATGGCGCTCTGGAAGAGGCCGAGACGCTCTACCGCAGAATTCTTCTCGTCTCCCCGGACCATGCCCAGGCCAAACATTACCTGGGATATTTGCTGCAACAAACCGGCCGCCTGCAGGAATCCTTTGAACAGCTGACCGGTGCCATCGCCCTTGATGATCGGCACGCAGAATGGCATTTCAACCTGGGCATTGTCCTCCTCAAGCAGGGCAACGCTGCGGCTGCGATTGACGCCTTTTCCAAGGCGATTGCGATTGATCCGCAAAAATATTTCTATTGGACCAATCTGGGTTCTGCGTTTGAACTGAACCAGGAATTGGCTCGCGCCGAGCAATGCTACAAAGCGGCAATCGACCTCGATCCGCACTGCCCGGATGCCTTCTATTTACTGTCGGCTTTATGCCTGCAGCTGGAGCATTTCGAAGAGGCCCGGCAATTCAATTACCGCGGCATTGTCGTAGCCCCGGCAGGCAGTACCTCCAAAATAGTTCTGGGACAAGCCTATTACGAACTGGGCCGGAAGGACGATGCCATTGCGCTGTTTGAAAGCTGGCTGAAAGACGAGCCAGACCATCCGGTGGCTACACATTTGCTGGCGGCCTATCGTGGTAAACAGATTCCGCAACAATGCAGTCGCGAATACATCGAGCAAACGTTTGATGCCTTCGCCAACAGTTTTGACAACGTGCTGGGCCGGTTGAAATACAGCGGACCGCAGCTGGTACAGGATTATCTCACTACGCTCAATTTGACTGCCTCCAGCCTGAGCGTGCTGGACTTGGGCTGTGGCACCGGACTGGTGGGCGAAAAATTGAAACCGTATGCGCGTTTATTGGTTGGCATCGATCTAAGTCAGGTCATGCTGGAAAGATCAAGAGCCAAACAGTTGTACCACCAGTTGCATCAATCCGATATTGCGGCTTATCTGCGGGAAGCCAATGAACAGTACGACATGGTCACCTGCATGGATACGTTTATCTATGTGGGAAGGCTGGAAGAAACTCTGCAGTTAATCCATGAGAAGCTGAAACCCGGCGGAAAATTACTTTTTAGCACCGAGACACTGATTGGGGCTCATGAGCATTCATATAAATTGAACATCAGCGGCAGATATAGCCATCATCCGGACTACTTGACTGAAGTGCTAAACAGGACCGGCTTCGACGTTCGGCAGATGAAGGATGTCGCCATCAGGACAGAGTCCGGTTATCCCATTGAAGGTCAATTTATCTGCGCCAGCCGCTAGTGCGCGTTTCGGTAGTCCTCGTTGTCTAATTGTTGCGGTGGTTTAAGAGCGCCGTAGCGCTTCACCACCCACAAATACGCCGATGGCAACACCAGTAGCGTCAGCAAGGTGGCGCTGATGAGTCCGCCAATGACAACCACGGCAAGGGGACGCTGCGTTTCCGCGCCGATGCTGTGCGACAGCGCCATGGGCAACAAGCCGAACATCGCCAACAGCCCGGTCATCAGTACCGTTCGCA
Organism: uncultured Sideroxydans sp.; assembly: GCA_964404355.1. Classification (GTDB taxonomy): domain Bacteria; phylum Pseudomonadota; class Gammaproteobacteria; order Burkholderiales; family Gallionellaceae; genus Sideroxyarcus. The sequence continues at coordinate 3,408 of CAYOJU010000133.1, forward strand.
AGCGCGACATGGCGCCATCATGCACTGCCTGTTCCGGGGTTAGCCCGGATTCGATCAATTGGTTAAACACCGACACCATGACGACGCCGTTGAGCACCGCCTGACCGAACAATGCAATGAAGCCAATGGCCGCGGAAACCGACAAGGGAATGCCGGTGATGAACAACGCCACGATGCCGCCGACCAGCGCGAAAGGAATATTGGCCACGATCAGCAGTGCGCTTCGGAATGAACCAAAAGCATCGAACAGCAAAACAAAGATCAGTAAGATGGACAGAGGTACGACCACGGCCAGCCGTGCCATGGCGCGTTCCTGGTTCTCGAATTCGCCCGACCAGCTCAACATGATTTCGTTCGGGATGCTGACATTCGCTTCCACCCTCGCCTTCATGTCAGCCACAACACTGCCCATGTCGCGCCCCTGAATGAATATGCCGATGGAAACCACGCGTTGTCCATTCTCGCGGGCGATATCCAATGCACCAGTGCTTTGCCTGAAATGCGCAAGTTCACCAAGCGGGATCTGTGCACCGCTGGGTGCGGCAATCAGCAGACTGCCAAGCTTGTCCAGCGCACGTTTGGGTTCGCCCAGTCGCACCACCACGGAAAAATGCCGCTCGCCTTCCCACAACTCCGTCGTAGCCTTGCCAGCCAGTGCCGCTTCCACCGTATCCTGAATATCACCGATGTTGATGCCGTACCGGGCGGCTGCCTCGCGGTCGATATCGATGATCTGTTGCGGCAAATCGCCGTCACGATCTATGAATGCGCGCGCGACGCCGGGAACACTGGAAATCTGTTCGACGATGGAGCGTCCAATGGAGCGCAACTGAGCCAAATCATCGCCATGCACCTTGATGACAATCTGCCCGTCGATTTGCGAAATACTTTCCAGCACATTGTCGCGTATGGGTTGTGAAAAGGAAGTTTCGATGCCGGGCATTATCGACACCGCATCGTCCATCTGCTGAATGATGTGCGCCTTGTCCAAACCCGAACGCCAGGTTTGTTCGGGCTTGAGTTCCACGAAAAATTCACCCGAGTTGAATATCTTCGGATCGGTGCCATCATCCGGGCGCCCGAATTTGGAAACCACGGTGTTGACCTCGGGCACGCTGTGCAATGCCTCGCGTATTCGTCGCGCCGCGAGTTTCGCCTCGGTCTGGGAAACTGAAGGAGGCAAGGAAACGTTGACCCAGATTGAGCCTTCATCAAGCTCGGGAAGAAATTCGGTACCGAGGCGACTGCCCAAAAACATGGCCGCCACCAGCAGCGCCAGCGCCACACCCATCACCTTGCCGGGCCTGGCGACCGCCCATTTGAATGCGGGTTCATAAAGCCGCTTGAACCACAACAGCAGCCTGTTGTCGTGATGTGGAATGCGGTCTCGCAGCAGCCATGTGCATAGCAATGGCACCAGCGTGAGCGACAGGATCAGCGAGCCGATGAGAGCCGAGGTCACCGAAAACGCCATGGGTGCAAAGATGCGGCCCTCGGCGCGCTGCAGTGTAAAGATGGGGATATGCGCCGCGATGATGACCAGCATCGAGAACAGCGTCGGACGACCGACCTCGATCACTGCATCATAAATGGTTTTGGTACGCTGTCTGAGATCGCCCTGCGCTTCGTCACTCATGCGGCCCAGTTGCAGAAAAACGTTCTCGACCACGATCACCGCACCGTCGACAATAATGCCGAAGTCCATCGCACCCAGCGACAGCAGATTGGCCGGCATGCCCAGAAAGGTAAGGCCGAGGAAGGTGGAAAGCACCGCCAGCGGGATGATGCTCGCCACGATCAGCGCGGCTCGCAGGTTGCCCAGAAACAGCAACAGAATGGTCGTCACCAGCAGCGCGCCTTCCAGCAGATTGCCGAATACGGTGTGCAGCGTCTTGTCGATCAGCCATTGGCGGTCATAGTAAGGCTTGATCTGCACCCCCACCGGCAGCCCGCGGCCGTTCAATTCGGCCACGGTCTGCTTGATGCCTTTCAGCACTTCCGAAGGATTCTCGCCTTTGCGCATCAGCACGAGGCCGTTGACGATGTCGTCGGTATTATCCTGCCCGACCAGCCCTTGCACCGGCGCGTTGGCCTCAATTACGGTTGCCACATCACGTACCAAAATCGGCACGCCCTTGCCGTTATCGCCCACCACCACCCGCTCGATATCGACCGAAGTCTTGAACAGACCCAGTGAGCGTACCAGGAACTGCTGCCGCCCCTGCTCCACCGCCCCGCCGCCCGCATTGGCATTGGCACGCGACAGCGCACCGAACAACTGGCTCAGCGTGATTTTCGCATCGCGCATGCGCATGAGATCCGGGTTGACCTCATATTGCTTGATCGCACCGCCCATAGACACCACGTCGGCCACACCGGCCACTTTCTTGAGCGCCTTCTCGACCACCCATTCCTCCAGTTCGCGCAACTGACGCGAATTCAGGTGATCGCCCTGAAGACGGAAACGGAATATTTCGCCTATGGAAGTGGATAAAGGCTCTACATCGGGTTCGACGCCGGGCGGCAGGTCAATCCCGCGCAGCCGCTCGAAAACAAGCTGGCGCGCTTCTTTGTCGGAGCTCTTGTCGTTGAAGGTGATCATCATGAACGACAAACCAAACTGCGTATGCGTGAAGGTGCGTACCGTATTCGGCATGCCCGACATAGCCACCTCAATCGGAATGGTGACCTGCTTTTCCACTTCCTCAGCGGCATGCCCCGGATACAGTGCGACCACGTTGACCTGGATGTCGGACACATCGGGAAACGCTTCGATGGGCAGATTCTTGAAAGCGAGGATGCCGCCCAGAACGAAGATCACCGTGCCCAGCACGACGAACACGGGTTTGGTCAGCGCAAAATTGACGATACGGTTGATCACGTTGGCAGACCCGGTTACTTGGACGATTTATCGGTGGATGCAGATTGCGATGCAGCATTTGCCCCGGATTGCGCGGAACGTTCTTCGACCAGTTTTTCCAGATAGAGCGCGCCGTCGACCACGACCTCATCGCCTTTATTCAATCCCTGTGCAATCGACACCCAGTCCTCATTGGCTGCCACGGGCGTTATCGTCTTGCGGGAAAACTGCCCGTCGGCAGTTTTGACGAATACCTGCTGTTGTTCATTGTTAAGGAACACCGCCTTCGCCGGTACGTCCAGCGCACCGCGTGCCTTGCTGGTCAATTCGGCAGTCACAAACATCTCACCTTTCAGGTGGCGTTCCGGGTTGCGCAAACGGGCGCGCACCTTGATGGTTCGACTGGTGGCATCCAGCGCATCACCGATATGGTCAATCTCTGCCTTGAACGTTTCCTGTGGCCAGGCACTGGAATGCAGTGCCACTTTCATACCGGGACGCAGCATGTTGAGCGCACGTTCCGGGGCGTCGATCCAGCACCACAAATAGGTCGGATCGCTCACCACGAACAGCGGTGCGCCGGGCTGGTCGGGTCGCCATTCCATGCCGGGATTGGTATTGCGTTCGACGACGACACCGGCAATCGGGCTGCGCAACACATAGTGCTGATCCACCGCGTTGGCCGCGCCCAATGATTTGAGGCGCAAGCTGGTACGTTCCGCCTCGGCGTGTGCGCGTGCCAGATCGAGCTGTGCCTGTTCAACGTCTTTTGCAGCAACGCCGCTGACTGCAAACAATTCATTGGCGCGCACCATGTTGTGCTCGAACTGCGCCAGTTCCGCCTGTGCGCGCGTCGATTCAGTTTGGGCGCTGCCGAGTTCCGGCGAATTCAAATACGCCAGCGCCTGACCGGCATTAACCGGCGAACCCGGCTGCACCATGATCTCGTCGAGACGGCCTGCTACGGGCGATGCAAT
>CAYOJU010000134.1:0-7146 GCA_964404355.1 uncultured Sideroxydans sp.
TCAATGAGCTTCATCGTGCTTCTGTAAATCTTGCCGCTATCAGGGTCGAGAATCCGGCCTCCGGTGTAATCTGTGCCTTCCCTGCGCATGCCGGTCAGAATGGTCATTCCGACCACAGGCTGATTCTTGAGGTTACCTTCGCATTCTTCACATTTCGGATTGGCTGACTCACCCGGTTCAGGAAATATCTTTTCAATCTTCCCTTGAAATTCCCCGCCATTTTCGGTGATGCGGATCAGAGCCGTTGGTTTGCCTGTACTGTCATCGATACTTTCCCATAGTCCGATCGGCGTTGAGTCTTGTCCCCACGCGGAAAAACAAGTCATTGCCGCGACCATCACGACGACTGCAAGTGTTTTCTTCATCTTGTCGGAAATGGACTTGAATGGCTGTTGTTGACCAAACTTTGACTGCGGACCTGTACCAGCATCTTTTCCCTGCGCAATAGCGGTCTTTCGACTTTTGCATCAGGCATTGTGAAAAATCGCCACTGAGGCAACGGTCAATCCCTGATGTGTCGGAATAACGATCGGATTGTCACCTGACTGAAAAATGAATAGCCCCACGAAGAAGCTGAGCACCGCGATGAAGATGCTCGCAAAGAAAGCCGTCCAGAATCCCGACACCTTGAATCCGGGCACCATCGACGACACCAGCAACATCATCAGCGCATTGATCACCAGCAGGAATAGTCCGAAGGTGATGATCGTCAGAGGAATGGTCAGGAAAATGACGATCGGCCTGACGATTGCATTGGCTAGGCCCAGCAGAAGCGCTGAAATCCACAGCGACTTGCTATTCGCAAACGAGATGCCGTGGAAGAGGAAACCGGCCGCCCATAGCGACAGCGCCGTGATTCCCCAGTGCGCCAGAAATTCAAATATGGTATTCATCTTGTAAGGGTATTCGTAATCTCAAGGCATGGAGAATACCGGATTTGCGCCCGTCCACGCCAGACGCTGACGCCAGAACTCCGGGTCATCGTTTCCGCAATGTATCAGCACCAGCGTTTTGCCATCCATGACCGCCTGATGCAATATTTCGAGCTTGTCTTCGGGGATGCCAATACGACGCAGCGCGATAGTCAGGTGTGTCGCTGCGGCGCCGACAGTCATCAGACCGGCACCCACTGCCGCGCCGACGATGGCATCGACCAGAGGCCCCGCTGCAAGCACGGGCCCGATACCCGGCAACAGCAGCAATCCGGCAGCACTGGCCAGGAGTCCGCCCAGCGATCCCCATAAAGCCCCCTGTGTACCCCAGACCTTGAAACGTTCCTGTTCACTGGAATAAACAATACCGAGAAAGTCGTCGCCCTGCCCACCTGCCCTGTGCAGGATGGATACCTGATCCATCGGGAAATTATTCCTGATCATTTCCTCGACCAGGGAGTTGGCGTGATCGGGATTGCCAAACACAGCCCCGACAAAATGATTGGCATGTTTATTCATGATTATCCATTCCAGAACTGGCTGTATCAAAAGTCATACGCAAAGTACCGTCGACATCCAATATCCGGCGCATCCATTTTACCCGCCCACATCCGACCTCACTTGAAATCAATACGTTATCCGATTCAAGACGTGTATTTTTCCAGGCACGTGCCTTGCTAATACTAATACAGAACAATGGCATGTTCCCTCAGCTTGGTATCTATTTCCAGTTGGGCAGATGTACAGCCGCCGGATGCGACCAAATTTCTATCCTTCCATCTGGATGGATCGATGGATACCGATAATGGTTTCATTTGGTCTATACTAATTTTCAAAATAAACCAACAAACCAGTACGGAGGAGATATAACCATGAAAACCATAAACGTGTTGTGTAGTGCCTTGTTGTTGAGCCTTTCTTTTGCAGTATCTGCCGACCCTATCGTCATCAAATTCAGCCATGTTGTTGCCAATAGCACTCCCAAGGGCAAAGCCGCGGATTTTTTCGCCAAAAGAGCTGCGGAGCTGACCAAAGGCAAGGTCAAAGTCGAGGTCTATGCAAACAGCGCCCTCTACAAGGACAAGGAAGAGATGGAGGCGCTGCAAATCGGTGCTGTGCAGATGCTGGCACCGTCTCTTGCGAAATTCGGCCCGCTCGGTGTGAAGGAATTCGAAGTATTCGATTTTCCTTTCATCTTTGACGACTACGCCGAACTGCACAAGGTCACCCAAGGCCCGATCGGCGCAAGCCTGCTGGCCAAGCTGGAACCCAAGGGCATCAAGGGACTGGCCTACTGGGACAATGGATTCAAATCCTTTTCTGCCAATACACCGATAAAGACTCCGGCTGATCTCAAGGGCAAGAAGATGCGTATCCAGTCTTCCAAAGTGCTGGAAGAGGAAATGCGTTCGGTAGGCGCCATGCCGCAAGTGATGGCTTTCTCCGAGGTCTATCAGGCTTTGTCTACCGGGGTCGTGGATGGCACCGAGAACCCGATCTCCAATCTCTACACGCAGAAAATGCATGAAGTGCAGAAGTATCTGACCCTGACCAACCACGGCTATCTGGGTTATGCAGTGATTGTTAACAAGAAATTCTGGGATGGATTGCCTGCTGACGTGCGCGGTCAACTCGAACAGGCAATGAAGGAAGCTACCGTATACGCCAACAAGATCGCTCAGGAAGAAAACGACACCGCGCTGGCAGAAGTAAAAAAGAGCGGCAAGACCGTTGTCTATACCCCGACCAAGGAAGAAAGAATGGCGTTCAAGAAGGCTATGGCTCCCGTTCACACCAAGATGGCTGATCGTGTCGGCAGTGACTTGCTGCAATCGATCTACAAAGAGACTGGCTTCGACCCGAGCAAATTGTAATGATGAACCGCAACGCCGCCGTCGCGAGAACGTGCCGACGGCGTTGCCGCATTAATTATTCAAGACTTGCGACAAAACAAGGGGAGTGACTTTCGTGAAATATCTTGATCATCTCGAAGAATGGCTAATTGCCTTCCTCATGGCTGGTGCGACATTGATCATTTTTTTGTCTGTCGTCCATCGCTACGCTGCAGGCTTGAGCATTCCCGTCGTGCAAGACTGGTTGCTGACCCTTAATTTTACTTGGGCGCAGGAACTGTGCATCATCATGTTCGTCTGGATGTGCAAGTTCGGAGCTGCCTACGGCGTGCGCACCGGCATCCACGTCGGCGTGGACGTGTTGATCAACCGCATGGAATCAAAGAACCGCAGCAGGTTTATCATCTTCGGGCTCCTCGCGGGTGCACTATTTACCGGCACCGTCGCCGTGCTCGGTGCCAATTTCATATGGGAGAACGGCGCCCACTACGCGTTCCTGCACCTGCTTGGCCAATCGACCGGCGACATCCCGGAAGGCCCCACGACTCCTGATCTGGAGTGGCCAACATGGATCGTTTATAGCGCCGTTCCGCTTGGTTCTTCCCTGATGTGCTTCCGCTTCCTCCAGGTGGCGAGGTCATTCATAAAGACGGGCGAGTTGCCGACCCACGACCAGGCGCACGTCGAAGGCATCGAAACCGGAGCCGAATTGGCGGTCGATGCCAATGCCTACGCTCTTGACGACAATCTGCACGTCCATGACATCGCGCATCACAAGCAAGACGACCACGAAGGAGAAGCGAAATGAGCGCTGCCATCATTTTTGGAGTGCTGCTGGCACTCATGCTGACCGGCATGCCGATCTCGATTTCGCTCGGCCTCACGGTTCTTACCTTCTTGTTCACGATGACGCACGTGCCGCTCGAATCGGTGGCGCTGAAACTGTTCACCGGCATTGAAAAATTCGAGATCATGGCCATTCCGTTCTTCATCCTGGCCGGCAACTTCCTGACCCACGGCGGTGTCGCGCGGCGCATGATCAACTTCGCCGTCTCGATGGTCGGCCATTGGCATGGCGGCTTGGCACTCGCTGGCGTGCTCGCCTGCGCCCTGTTTGCGGCAGTGTGCGGCTCAAGTGTGGCCACGGTGGTAGCCATCGGCTCTGTACTCCTGCCGGAAATGGTAAAGCAGGGCTTTCCGATGAAGTTCGGAGCCGGCGTGGTGGCAACGGCAGGTTCGCTCGGCATTCTGATGCTGCCGTCGGTTGTCAAAGTTGTCTACTCGGTGTCAACCAACACCTCAATCGGCGCGCTTTTCGTCGCCGGCGTGGTGCCCGGTCTGGGGCTGGCCTTCGTGCTTGGCTTCGTCACCTGGTATCGCGCCCGCAAGTTCGGCTATCCGCGCCAACGCAAGGCGACCTGGGGCGAACGCTTCAAAGCGTTCCGCGACTCGGCGTGGGGCTTGGTGCTGGTCGTCGTCGTGATGGGCGGCATCATGTCCGGCATCTTCACGCCAACAGAAGCAGCGGCAATGAGTGCCGTTTATGCCTTCTTCGTCGCTGTGTTTGTCTACAAGGACATGAGCATGAAGGACGTGCCGAAAGTGCTGCTCAATTCGGCCAACATGGCATCGATGCTGCTCTATATCATCACCAACGCGGTGTTGTTCTCCTTCATCATGACCAACGAAAACATTCCGCAGGCGCTAGCCGACTGGATGTTGGGCGAAGGCCTCGGCATGGTGAGTTTCCTGCTTGCGGTCAACGTGCTGCTGTTGATCGCCGGCAACTTCATGGAGCCGTCGTCCATTGTGCTGATTTTTGCCCCCATTCTGTTCCCGGTGGCGATGAAGCTGGGCATCGATCCGGTGCACTTCGGCATCCTGATGATTGTGAACATGGAAATCGGCATGTGCCACCCGCCGGTGGGCCTCAATCTTTACGTCACATCGAGCATCACCAAGATGGGGATTACCGAGCTGACTGTCGCGGTTTGGCCGTGGCTGATTGCGATGCTCGGATTCCTGATGCTGGTGACTTATTGGCCCGCAATGACGCTGTGGTTCCCGCGCTTGGTAGGGGCAATGTAGCCCCCTCCTTCAACCAGAAGGAGGGAACTGCATAACGCAACTACTGCTTGCCCATGCAAAAAAGCGGTCTCGAAGCCGAGGCTTGGCATTGCACAATTCTACAAATTTACGCCTTAACCCTTTGGGAGAGAAATCATGGACAAACAACTGCGCGAAGCTGCGCTGCAATATCACCGCCAAGCGCCCGCGGGCAAAATCTCGGTCAACCCCACCAAGCCGATGATCAACCAGCACGATCTCGCGCTGGCGTATTCGCCCGGGGTGGCATCGGCCTGCGAACTCATTGTGGAAAATCCCGCCGAAGTGCGCAACATGACAGCGCGAGCCAATCTGGTGGCCGTCATCACCAACGGCACTGCCGTATTGGGCTTGGGCAACATAGGGCCGCTGGCGGCAAAGCCGGTGATGGAAGGCAAAGGTGTGCTGTTCAAAAAATTCGCCGGTATCGATGTGTTCGATCTGGAAATCGCCGAGCACGACCCGGACAAGCTGGTGGACATCATCGCCTCGCTGGAACCCACCTTCGGCGGCATCAACCTGGAAGACATCAAGGCCCCGGAATGTTTTTACATCGAGGCCAAACTGCGCGAGCGTATGCGCATCCCGGTATTCCATGACGACCAGCACGGCACTTCCATCATCGTCGGTGCAGCGCTACTGAACGGACTCAAGGTCGTCGGCAAGAAGATCGAAGACATCAAACTGGTGGCGAGCGGCGCGGGCGCTGCCGCCCTCGCCTGCCTGGATATGCTGGTCGGTCTGGGCGTGCGCATGGAAAACATCATCGTCACCGACATCAAGGGCGTGGTCTATCAAGGCCGTACCGAAGAAATGGACGATAACAAGGCGCGCTATGCGGTAAAGACTTCAGCGCGCACACTGGGCGAAGTCATTGCCGGGGCGGATGCATTCCTCGGGCTATCCGCAGGTGGCGTACTGAAACCGGAGATGGTGAAACTAATGGCGGCCAGGCCGCTGATCTTCGCGTTGGCGAATCCGACCCCCGAGATCATGCCGGAGGAGGTGAAGTCAGTACGTGCCGACGCCATCATGGCGACCGGCCGTTCCGATTACCCCAACCAGGTGAACAACGCACTGTGCTTCCCCTACATCTTCCGTGGTGCGCTGGATGTGGGTGCAACCACCATCAACGAAGCCATGAAAAAAGCCGCGGTGTATGCCATCGCCGAACTGGCCGAGGCCGAACAGTCCGATGAGGTCGCGGCGGTATATGGTGAAGAGACTCTTTCCTTCGGCCCCGAGTACCTGATCCCCAAACCATTCGATCCGCGCCTGATCACGCGCATCGCCCCCGCCGTCGCCAAGGCAGCCATGGACAGCGGCGTTGCAGAACGCCCCATCGCCGATTTGGCGGCTTACCGCGAGCAGTTGACGCAGTTCATCTATCACTCGAGCATGCTGATGAAACCGGTGTTCAACATCGCCAAGAAGAATCCGAAACGCCTGGTGTATGCAGAAGGCGAAGACGAGCGCGTGCTGCATGCAACGCAGCATGTGGTAGACGAAGGTATCGCCTATCCGATTCTGGTGGGACGGCCGGCGGTGATCGAGAAGAGAATCGCCAAGCTGGGCTTGCGCATCCGCCCGGGCGAACACTTCGAGCTGGTGAATCCGGAGCGTGACAGCCGCTATCGCGAATACTGCAATGAATATCACCGCCTCATGCAACGCCAGGGAGTGACGCCTGATGCAGCCCAGCGTGCGATGCGCAGCCACAACACGCTGATCGCGGCGATGCTGGTGCGCATGGACGCGGCCGATGCCATGCTGTGCGGCACCGTGTCGCAGCCGCTAAGCCACCTGCGTTACATTGATGAAGTCATCGGCCAGCATCCGGGCGCGAATGTGTATGCCGCGATGAATATCCTGATGCTGCCCGGCTATACCGTGTTCATCTGCGATACACATATGAATCTTGATCCGACCGCCGAGCAGGTCGCCGCAATGACGCTGCTGGCGGCGGAAGAAGTGCGACGTTTCGGCATGACGCCCAAGGTTGCGCTGCTGTCGCATTCCAATTTCGGCAGCCACAAGGATGCCTCGGCGCTGAAGATGCGGCATGCGCGCGAACTGCTGGAACAGATGTCACCGGATCTGGAAGTGGAAGGCGAGATGCACGGCGATGCAGCCCTGTCGGAAAGTCTGCGACTGCAGGCCTTCCCGGCTTCGCGCCTGAAAGGTGCGGCGAATCTGCTCATCATGCCGAATCTGGATGCCGCCAACATCGCCTACAACCTGCTCAAGATCACCGG
>CAYOJU010000135.1:0-2786 GCA_964404355.1 uncultured Sideroxydans sp.
ACAAGAACGGCATCGCTACCGGCAAGATCTACAACATCGGCAACCCGACCAACAACTTCGCCATTCGCGACCTGGCCGAAATGATGTTGAAGCTGGCGAAGGAATATCCGGAATACAGCGATTCCGCCGCCAAGGTGAAGATCGTCGAAACTACTTCCGATGCGTATTACGGCAAGGGTTATCAGGACGTACAGAACCGCGTGCCAAAAATCACCAACACCTGCGAAGAGCTGGGCTGGAAACCGACCACCACCATGGCCGACACCCTGCGCAAGATATTCGATGCGTATCGCGGCCAGATCGCCGAAGCGCGTGGTTTGGTCGACTGAAAACAGGACTGAGGTATGAGGACTGTGGACTGAGTATTACCCACTGATCCGGCGTTTATCTCAGTCCTAAGTCCTCAGCACTCAGTCCTTCATTTATGAAACAAATCGCTCTCAAGATCGACGTTGATACCTATCGCGGTACGCGCGAAGGTGTGCCGCGCCTGGTGGAGGTATTGCAACGTCACCATGCCCAGGCCAGTTTCTTCTTTTCGCTAGGCCCGGACCATACCGGACGCGCCATCAAGCGCGTATTCCGTCCCGGCTTCATGAAAAAAGTGTCACGCACCTCGGTGGTGGAACATTACGGTTTTAAAACCCTGTTGTACGGTACGTTGTTGCCGGGGCCGGACATCGGGCGCAATTGTGCGGACATCATGCGTTCGGTACGGGATGCGGGTTTTGAAGTCGGTATCCATTGCTACGACCATATTCGCTGGCAGGACCATGTGGCGGGCAAAAATGCCAAGTGGACGCAGCGCGAAATGCAGCGTGCAGTTGATCGTTTCATCGAGATTTTTGGTGTGGCTCCCAAAGCCCACGCTGCTGCAGGTTGGCAAACCAACCGCTTTGGATTAAGGCAGACCCAGCATCTGGGCTTCGAATACAGTTCCGATACGCGAGGCACGGAACCCTTTATCCCTACCTGGGATGCCGAGATTATCGCCTGCCCGCAATTGCCAACCACTTTGCCGACGCTGGACGAGATTATCGGCCGTGACGGCATCACCACACAGAATGTTGCGCAGCATTTGCTGAAACTCACCAGTAACCCTACTGCTACTGGGCATGTTTATACACTGCATGCCGAACTGGAAGGGCAAAAGTGGATGCCGATCTTCGAGCAACTGCTACAGGGCTGGCACGAGCAGGGCTATGAACTTGTTTCGATGCGGCAGTATTTGCAAGGGTTCAAACTCGCCGATCTGCCGCGCTACGAAGTAAAACCGGGGACAGTAGAAGGGCGTAGCGGTACACTGGCGGTGCAAACCCGGAACAACTGAGGATCATCTCTAAAGATTCTTCCGGGCTTGCCGAAGTACATCGTACCAGGCGTCCAGGGAGAGGGTAATGCAAGAGCAGAACGTAACGGGTTTGGAAGGATGGGTCAATTTTCTGACCGAGGCAGACCTTCCTGTACTCAATCAAACCGCACGCGACCTTGCCGCGTTGCATCAGGATCAGAACAAACTCAGCGCACGCGGTGTTTCCCTGGCTATCACGACCGATCCGATAATGACCGTCAAGCTGTTGCGCTATCTTCAGCTTCATAAACGCCGCAGCCAGACCCACGAAGTGGCACTGGTTGAACAGGCGCTTATCATGATGGGCGTCGAAGCGTTCTTCAACAAGATTCCGGCAAAACCCACTGTGCAGGATGTGCTCAAAGGGCAGATGGATGCACTTGTCCATCTGCTGCACAGGGTGCATCGCGCGCACCGGGCTTCCGAGTATGCCTATGACTGGGCGGTGCGCCTGAGTGATCTGCACTACGAAGAAGTCCGTATCGCTGCGTTACTGCACGACCTGGCAGAGATCCTGATGTGGTGCTTTGCTCCTCGGGACATGCTGAATATTCGTGCCCTTCAGCACAAGGATAAATCCCTGCGCAGCCGTACCGCGCAAGAACAGGTGCTGGGATTCGCCTTGGCTGACCTGCAAAAGGCCTTGGTCGAGAAGTGGGATCTTCCGGAACTGTTGCTGATTTTGATGGACGATGAGAACGCCACACAGTCGCGTGTGCGCAACGTCGAACTGGCGGTAAATCTGGCGCGCCACTCGTCCAACGGTTGGGACGATGCGGCCTTGCCGGACGACTACAAGGATATCGGCGAACTATTGCGTATACCTGCCGAACAGGTGATGGTGATGGTCGGCGCCGATGCCGGGATAGTGTGTGATTTGAGCAAGCCGCACTAAATGTTAATTCTTGCTACAGACTAAGCCTGGGCTTTGTGGATGAGGATGTCTCGTGACTGATTCGACTGAAGATCTGCGCAAGCAAATCGAATTGGCGCACCAGGAATGGGTGGCTGCGCTGGATGCCGTTGAAGACCCGATATTCCTGTATGACAATAAATTCCGCATCGTGCGTGCCAATCGCGCATATCAACGATGCGCCAACATACCCTTCAAGGAAATCATTGGTCGTCCCTATTTTCAGATATTTCCGAAAACGGAAGGGCCTTTGCCTGCTTGTCGCCGTACGGTCGAAGAAAACGAGAAAGAAGGGAGTGAAGACGAGATCGTCCTGGGCGACAAGATCTATCGTTCACGAGTTTTTCCGGTGCGCGATGAACTAGGCAAACTTCTCTATTGCGTACACAGCATTGAGGATATTACCGAACGCAAACAGGCCGAAGCAAAGATGAGGCTGTTTCGTACGTTGCTCGACAACTCAGGCGACGCCATCGAAGTGCTCGATCCCGTCACCTTGCGCTACTTGGACATCAACGAGAC
>CAYOJU010000135.1:2886-7138 GCA_964404355.1 uncultured Sideroxydans sp.
ATCGTGCGCGACATTACCGAGCGCAAGCAACATGAGTTGGCCTTGCAGCGCTCCAACCGTGCGCTCAGGACGATCAGTGCTGGCAACGAAGCACTTATCCATGCGACAGAAGAAAGCCAGTTGCTGCAGGAAATGTGCAACGTCGCCGTGAAAGTCGGGGGCTACGGCATGGCCTGGATAGGCTACGCCCGCGATGATGCCGACAAGACGATAGAGAAAATGGCGCAGTCATGTTTGGGGCAAGAGTGTCCCATCCTGTTGCCGCTGACCTGGGATAAGACTCAGCATGAATTCTGCCCGGCCGGGCATGCCATCATCAGCGGCAAACCCAAAGTGCTACAGGATATCTTGTCCGATCCGGAAGCCAATCCATGGCGCGAGAGCGCCAGACAATTCGGTTTTGCTTCGTGCATTGCCTTGCCGTTGATGGATGGAGACAGGGCCTTTGGTACCTTGGTGTTGTTTGATGACAAGCGGAATGTATTCGACGCGGACGAAGTGAAAGTACTGGAAGAAATGTCGGGAGACCTTGCTTTCGGCGTTCTCACACTACGCGTCAAAGCGGCACATCAGGAGCACGAGCAGCGCCTGCACAAAAATATGTTGCAAACCGTGGAAGCCATCGCCAGCATCGTTGAAATGCGCGATCCGTATACTTCCGGCCATCAGGCACGGGTTGCGGACATCGCAAAAGAGATCGCGCGTCAAATGGGCTTGCCGGAAGAGCAGATACAGGCCATCCATTTGGCCGGGCTGGTGCACGACCTAGGCAAGATACGCATTCCGGCTGAGATTTTAAGTAAACCGAGCAGGTTGAATGAAGTCGAGTACAGTCTGATCAAGATGCACCCGGAGGCGGGCTATGAAATCCTGAAAGGGGTCGAGTTCTCATGGCCGATTGCCGAGATGGTGCGACAACATCACGAGCGCATGGATGGCTCCGGCTATCCACAAGGATTGAAGGGCGAAGAAATTTTACCGGGTGCGCGTATTCTGGTCGTGGCAGACGTGGTCGAAGCGATGTCTTCACATCGTCCCTATCGCCCCGGACTTGGCATCGATGCAGCTCTGGGTGAGATTATCCAGGGACGCTCAAAGCTTTATGATCCGCAAGTGGTCGATGCTTGTGTGGCCTTATTCAAGGAGCGTGGTTATGTCATTGCCAACTGATCCATCGCCTTGGCGGCTGGAATGGAACGAGGGGTTAAGCGTTCAAATTCCGGAGATTGATGCTGAGCATCAACAATTCTTGCGTCTCATTTACGAACTGAACGAAGCCATCATCGGGCGTATGGATGTGGAAGAAATCAAGAAACGCATGCAATCGCTGCTCGACGATGCAGTGAAACACTTTGACCATGAAGAGGCATTATTCAGGGAGTGGGGCTACCCTGATGCGGATGGGCATGCGATCAAACACGCGCAGGCAGTGCAATCGTTGAACGAGATCATGGGGAAGTTCGAGCGCGGCGGCATGGATTACGAGTGGATCTATGCCGGACTGAAGGTGAAGGAAATCCTGATCGGGCACATGCTGCACGAAGATATGAAGTACCGTGATTACTGCAAAGCCACTGGAATCCTGCCAAGCGCAGGCTGATTTCCGGAAGTTAAAGTCGGGCAGCCTTTCCCATTTTAAAATCAATTATACGTTCGCGAGTGCGCGTTCTACCCTGCTGTCCGCTTCCGCCGCCAATGCGGTCAATTTTGCATCGCCCAGCACCTTCATCATGCTGGTCGGCTTGACGAATTCCACCGATAACTTGCCCGGCGCAACTTCGCGGATGACCGCATTGCAAGGCAACAGGCTGGCCACATCGCTATTCGCGGTGTAAGCCTCGTAAGCCAGATTGGGATTGCAGGCACCGAGGATCACGGTGGGGATGATGTCCTTGCCGGTCTTCTCCTTGATCTTGCTGTGCATATCGATGCGGGTGAGGATGCCGAACCCTTCCGCAGCGAGAGCCTTGGTGGCGCGCTCGATGGCGTGTTCAACGGTGTCGGCGATTTCACGTTTGAAATTGATGGCGGTCATGGCAGCACTCCTGAATGAATCGAACATTCATCATAGAGCAAATGACTTGGTAGTAATAGCGCGTTGTAATCAGGTCAAGCCGTGCGTGCAAGTGCGGATTGATAAAGCGCTAGGTCGCTCGCCAGAAAGCAGCAGAAGATCACCTCATGCAAGGAGCTGGGTGAACGCAGGAAGTCACGCACGGCCGCAATCGCCACCTCGACGGCCTGCTCCGGCGGATAACCATAAACGCCTGTGCTGATGCAGGGGAACGCAATGCTGGTCATCTGCTGTGCAGCTGCGATGGACAAACTTTCCCGGTAGCACGAAGCCAACAGTTCTGCTTCGTTCTGATTTTCGCCATGCCATACCGGGCCCACGGTGTGGATGACGTACTTGGCTGACAGCTTGTAACCGCGTGTGAGCCGTGCCTGTCCGGTCGGACAACCGCCAAGCGTACGGCATTCCTGCAATAGTCCGGGACCCGCTGCACGATGGATGGCGCCATCCACACCGCCTCCGCCCAGCAGCGACGAGTTTGCTGCGTTGACGATGGCGTCAACATTGAGTTGGGTGATGTCGGCTTGAATGGCACGTATGGTGGTCATGGCAGGCAGTGCGCTATACGAGGCCTTGAATGTGTCCGGTAACCGTATCAAACACGCTCTCTTCCAGGCCTCGTGCAAGGCAATCCAGTTCAATGATGTCCGGTGTCGAGCGTAACCAGGTGAGTTGGCGTTTCGCCAGTTGCCGCGTGGCGGCAATGCCTTTTTCCAGCAGTTCCGCTTCGGTGATTTCGCCTTCCATATACTCCCAGGCCTGACGGTAACCGACGCAGCGCATCGAAGTCATGTTCGGGTGTAGTGCATATTTCTCGCGCAGCCCGCGCAGTTCGTCTATCAGTCCTTGCTTCAACATATCCGCAAAGCGCGCGGCGATACGCAGGTGTAACACAGCGCGATTGGAGGGCGTGAGCGCGATGGACAGGATGCGATAGGGTAGATCATCGCCAAACAAACTCCCTCTCCCTGTGGGAGAGGGCTGGGGTGAGGGTGTCTTTTTAATAAGCTCCGACATCGGTTTGCCCGAAACGAGAAAGATTTCCATCGCTCGCTGAATTCGTTGTGTATCTGTGGTGTGCAGTCGGGCTGCAGTCTCGGCATCGACCTCGGCCAGTTTGGCGTGCAGGCGTTTGATACCGTGTTGCGCGATTTCCGCATCCAGTTCAGCGCGCAGTGCGGCGTCGGCTTGTGGCAACGGGCTCAGGCCTTCGCGCAGAGCCTTGAAGTAGAGCATGGTGCCGCCGACCAGCAAGGGAATTTTTCCGCGCGCGGTGATGTCCGCCATCAGGCGCAGCGCGTCATGGCGAAAGGCTGCGGCGGAATAGGCTTCGGTGGGATTGATGATGTCGATCAGGTGATGCGGCGCGCGGGCAAGCGTGGCAGCATCCGGTTTGGCGGTGCCGATGTCCATGTCGCGGAACACCAGCGCGGAATCCACGCTGATGAGCTCCACCGGCAGGCGCTGAACCAGTTCCACCGCGACACCAGTCTTGCCGCTGGCGGTGGGGCCCATGAGGAAGATGGCAGGAGGCAGGGCACTCATTTCAGAGTACCGTCATTCCGGATAGGTCATTAGAACCAGATTGTGCTACAAGGCGTCCCCCACTTTGTAAAAGGGGGGCTAGGGGGGATTTGAGTTTCATTCGGCCGCAAAAATCCCCCTCAGTCCCCCTTTTGCAAAGGGGGAAGCAGACAGCGTTTTCTAATGGATTATTGGGATTCACGCCAAGTCCTGATCTCGAGTCTCATGTATGGCAAACGCTGCCAGCACACTGATCACTGCTGCCACGGAGATATACCCCCCCACCCAACTGAGCCCGCCATGCTGCACCAGTTGCTGCGCAATGTAAGGCGCCAGCGAAGCCCCGAGGATACCGCCCAGATTGTAGGCCGCACCCGCGCCGGTGTAGCGCACCGAAGTCGGAAACAACTCCGGCAGCAGCGCCCCCATCGGCGCGAAGGTGCAGCCCATCAGGAACAGTTCGAGGCTCAGGAAGGCTGTGATCAATACCGGCGAGCCACTGCCCAACATGGGTGCCATCAGGAAACCGGACAGCATGGCGGCGCAACCCGCGACGATCAGAACCGGGCGACGGCCGTAACGGTCGCCTGCCAGCGCAGAGAGCGGCGTTGCCGCTGCCAGGAAAAGAACCGCCACGCACAGCATGCCGAGGAA
>CAYOJU010000136.1:0-5517 GCA_964404355.1 uncultured Sideroxydans sp.
CGGAGCATTCCTTCTGATGCAACTCCTGCATTCTGTTTCTGAACTGCGTTCCCGTTTGGCGAACGAAAAGACCATCGCTTTCGTGCCCACCATGGGTAATCTGCACGAAGGGCATGTCGAGCTGGTGCGCATTGCGCGGGAAAAAGGCGGCTGCGTCGTTGTCAGTATTTTCGTCAACCCTATCCAATTCGGGCCCAACGAGGATTTCGACAAGTATCCGCGCACGCTGGACGCGGATTGCGCCAAATTGCAGGGACTGGCCGATGTGGTGTTCGCACCGTCGGTCGAGGAGATGTATCCCGAAAAACAAACGATGTTTGTCGAGCCGCCGCCCATTGCCAAAGAGTTGTGCGGCGAATTCCGCCCCGGACATTTTATGGGGGTGGCAACGGTGGTGCTGAAACTGTTTAACCTGGTTCAGCCACAGATCGCTATCTTCGGCAAAAAGGACTATCAGCAACTTGCCATTATTCGGCAGATGGTTATTCAGTTCAATTTACCCATTGAGATCGTCGGTGCGGAGACTTCGCGGGCGGCGGACGGGCTGGCGTTGTCATCGCGCAACCAGTATCTGTCTGCGGAGGAGCGAACCGAGGCCGCTTTCCTGAGTCAAATATTGCGTGCGGTGGCGGTGTCCTTGAAAAACGGGGCAGTCGAGTATGCCGCCATGGAGCGGGAAGCGGGTTCGGCACTTGCCAAGCACGGCTGGCAGGTGGAGTATATTGCGGTGCGCAGGCAAGTTGATCTGGGCGTTCCGGCCAAGGGTGAGCGTAACTTGGCAATATTGGTGGCAGCGCGGCTGGGCAAGACCCGTTTGATCGATAATTTTGAAGTTTGTCTTTAGCGCGCGGCCGTTTATAATGCGCGCCCCCTGATGCTCGGGGAGAATAAAAATTGTTTTTCTGCCCTGAAGGGGCCGAGGAGGTAAGGTAACCATGCAACGAACCATGTTACAGGCCAAATTGCACAGAGTGCGTGTGACGCAGTCCGAACTGCATTACGAGGGTTCGTGCGCCATAGACGACGATTTGCTCGATGCTGCCGGTATCAAGGAATACCAGGCGATCGACATCTACAACGTCACCAATGGCGAACGCTTCAGCACCTATGCCATCCGCGCCGAGCGCGGCTCGCGTACCATTTCCGTCAACGGCGCAGCAGCGCACAAGGCCGACCCGGGCGACATCCTCATTATCGCGGCATTCTCAATCTATTCCGAACTGGAATTGCAGAAATACCATCCCACGCTCGTCTATGTGGACGAGAACAACGGCATTATTGGCAAGCGCGACAACATACCCGTTCAGGCAGCAGCTTGAATGAAAAAAGCCCCGCTTCGGCGGGGCTTTTTTATTGTCTGGCAACGATCATATATCTGCCCACGCAGCCTGATACTTCCCCTAATTTTTCTTAATTCGATCTCCCGCGCAACTATATGATTAATATAAAAAATATCATTAATTGTACTTTCGTCTTATTGACCCCGAAATACCAAAAGCGTAGCCTGAAATGTAAATTTGTGTAAATGAACGGCTAAGCGGGATGGTGTCGATGAAAAAATTTGCCAAACAAATCGTTGCTGGTTTTCTTGCATTGTCCATGGCTTTATCTGGACATGCGGCAGATACAGCCTATACAGGCAAGAATGCCAAGCAATTGTCCCAGGCACAGTCTTTGATCCAGGCTGGGCAATTCAAGGAAGCGTATAACCTGTTGCAGCCTCTGGAATTCGAGCAGGCGGGCAATTTACAGTACGACTATCTACTGGGAATCAGTGCGGTGAATGCCGGAAGGCCTGACAGGGCAGTCATTGCTTTGGAGAGAATTACTGCTGTTCGTCCTAACTATGGGGATACGCGTCAATGGTTGGCAATCGCGTATTTTCAATCCGGCGACATGGTGCGGGCGAAGAAAGAATTCAATGCTGTGCTGGCCCAAAAGCCGTCGGTGCAGGTAAAAACGAATGTTGATCAATATCTTGCTGCAATTAAACAGCAAGAAGATGCATCCGGGATGCAACACTCGTTTTTGTTAGGCAACGTTGAGCTTGGTTATGGTCATGACTCGAGCATCGCGACAGTTCCGGATGCTTACGCATCGGCATACTATGCATCCATAGGCGCATCAGCGCCCCCAGATAAGCCTACGATTCCAAGCGGGATATCCGATAACTTTTCCCAGCTGAACTTGAATATTGAGGGGCGCGTGCCATTTTCTTCAGCCGGGACTTATGGTTTTCTTTCAGTTGATTCGAATAATCGGTCATACCACAATCACAGTATGATGAATTCCCGCACCAACCTTGCCAAAGGGGGGGTGAATGTGACATCCAGGGGAGATACTTACCGGTTTGATGTTGCGCGTCGCAGTTATCATCAGGAAGGAACTGAAGCGGGTTATACCAACGACAGTTCTCAAAATTCAGTGACCGGGGATGCCCGGTTCATGATGACAGAACGTGATTATTGGGCATTGGACCTTCAATACAATACGCCGCGTTATTCAACCACGCCTGACCAAGATACCAACCAGACGGTGCTATCAACGAACTTCATGCATATTTTTGCCCATGAAGGTACGCCGCTGGTGTATTTTGCCCTGAACTATGCGCGTGATCGAGCAATACGTGATGCCACGAAAACACTGACCGATACCTCAGTGGTAACCACAACCAATGTTAGTAGAAACACAAAATCGTTCACGTTTTATACGCAATATTCCTTTATCAAGGATGCTGATGTATTGGCCATGTGGACGAAAAGCTACCGCACGGACAGCACGGCCTATGGCAGGGCATATGTATCAACACTGCCCTATGGGAGGGATGCTATGAGCATAGTTATGTTGGGGTTGAATTGGAGGCCGGCTCCGAACTGGATAGTTCATCCGCAGTGGATGCGTATAACAAATGATTCCAACATACCGTTGTACGGATTTCAGAAGACCGAGTTTAGTGTGAGCCTGAAAAGGGAATTCAAGTAGGAATGGAGGTGTGACATGAAAACCAGATCGTTGATTGGAATGGTATTGTTTGGAGTGGTGTTTGCGTCCGGAGCATATGCTGATGTTCCAGTCGTCGTGCCCCCACCCCCGGTAACAGTTCCTCCTCCGGCACTTTCGGATGTTGCTCCGCCGCTAATAGTGGTGCCTCCTCCCCCAATGCTGTTGGTGAGGATGCCCCTGCCTATTATTCACATACCTATCGTCTATATTCCACCTATAAAGATATATCCTAGGTTAATTCTGAGATAGTGGATTAGAGGTGGGTTCTATGAAAATCAGTGTGGTTGCTATTGGCATTTTATCTGCGTTGCTGTCGATGCAGGCAGGGGCGGCGGCGGGGCGATTCCAGTTCGTTTCCGGCGAGGTCAAGGTTACTTCTGCGGCAGGCAAAGAACGCCTTGTCCGCAAGGGTGACGAGCTCAATGAAGGGGAAACGATCACTTCTTCCTCTTCTGCTTCGGCGCAGGTGAAAATGAAGGACGATGGGTTGATTATCGTGCGCCCGGAAACCAAGTTGCGCATTACCACTTATCAATATAACGGGAAAACTGATGGGTCCGAGCGCAGCCTGATTTCCCTGGTCAAAGGCGGGTTTCGCGCAATCACCGGCATGATTGGCCGCGTTAACAAGGATAACTACAAAGTCGAGACTCCGACTGCAACCATAGGTATTCGCGGAACAGATCACGAACCGATGTTCATTCCGAATCCTGTGGCGGGGCAGAAAGCGCTGGCTGAACCGGGAACTTACGACAAAGTGAATAGTGGTGCGGCAGTTTTGTCGACTGCAAGAGGCATGGTGGTTATTGATCCCAATCACGCCGGTTTTGTGCCGAATGTGGCTAATGCCAGGCCGATTGTTTTGACCACCATTCCCGCATTTTATCGTCCACCCACCAAGGATGAGCCCGCAATTGTTCCCGTGGCCATCCTGAATCCGAAAGCCACATTGATTGGGGGCGGAGTGTTGACACGAGCTCCAGTTGGAGCCGCCAATCTTTCCTCTACAAACCTGAGCGTGAAGCAGGTAGCGCCGCTTGCCACCACGGTTCAGCCGGCCACAACTTTACAAGTGGCGCCGCTCGCTACCACGATTCAGCCAGCAACTACTATCCAGCCAACGGCTACGATTGCGCCTGCAACTACAACTTTACAGGTGGCTCCGCTTTCAACCACCGTTCAGCCGATATCGACCACTATCTCGCCGAATCTGACGGTATCTGATCGCCGTCTGAAAAGAAATATCAAGCGTATCGGTACGCATCGCCTTGGTATCGGGATCTATGAGTACGATTATGTTTGGGGTGAGCACGCGACAGGCGTGATAGCGGATGAAGTAAAGCAAGTGATGCCGGAAGCGGTGATCAGGGGCGAGGACGGATATGACAGGGTGGATTACTCCAGACTGAAGTGATTTGGCCGCTTCTTAATTGAAAAGCCCCGCTTCAGCGGGGCTTTTTTCGGGTGGTTACTTTGTGATCAGATGCGTTTGGCCAACTCTGCCGCCTTGCCAATATACGTTTCCGGGCTCAGTGCCTGCAGGCGCTGCTTTTCGCTTGCCGGGATGTCCAGTGTCTGGATGAAGGCCGCCAGGCTTTCGCGGTTGATGCCGCCCTTGCCGCGCGTGAGTTCCTTCAGCTTGTCGTACGCGTTCTCGATGTTGTAACGGCGCATCACGGTCTGGATCGGTTCGGCCAGCACTTCCCAGCTGTTGTTCAGGTCTTCCGCCAGGCGTTGCGGGTTCGCTTCGAGCTTGCCCAGGCCTTTCAGGCAGGATTCATAGGCCAGCAGCGTATAGCCCAGAGCCACACCCATGTTGCGCAATACGGTGGAATCGGTGAGGTCGCGTTGCATGCGCGAGATCGGCAGTTTCTCGGACAGGTGTTTCAGCAGAGCATTGGCCAGGCCTAGGTTGCCTTCCGCGTTCTCGAAATCGATCGGGTTGACCTTGTGCGGCATGGTGGAAGAGCCGACTTCGCCCGCGACCACTTTCTGCTTGAAATAACCCAGCGAGATGTAGGTCCAGATGTCGCGGTTCAGGTCGATCAGGATGGTATTGGTGCGGGCATACGCGTCATACAGTTCAGCCATGCAGTCGTGCGGTTCGATCTGGATGGTGTAAGGGTTGAAGGTCAATCCGCGCGCTTCAACAAAGTGCTGCGCGAAGCTTTCCCAATCCACATCAGGATAGGCCGACAGGTGCGCGTTGTAGTTGCCCACCGCACCGTTGATCTTGCCCATCACTTCGACAGCGGCGATGCGCTGATAGGCGCGACGCAGGCGATAGACGACATTGGCCATTTCCTTGCCCAGCGTGCTGGGTGTGGCGGTCTGGCCGTGTGTGCGGCAGAGCATGGGCAGATCGGCATGCTGGTGCGCGAGATGCTGCAAACGATCAATCAGGACCTGTAATGTCGGCAACATCACTTGGCTGCGCGAGTGGTTTAGCATCAATGAATGACTCAGGTTATTGATGTCTTCCGAGGTGCAGGCGAAATGGATGAATTCCAGCGC
>CAYOJU010000136.1:5617-7094 GCA_964404355.1 uncultured Sideroxydans sp.
CGGGCGATGATGTCCGCAACCTTGAGCAATATTTCCTGTTTGACGGTATGAAAGGGCACCAGTCTGGTGGTCTTGCAGAACACCTGCAGGATGAGGTTGAGCGACGAATCGGCAAATTGATCAAAAGCAACGATCGTTTCCTGGTTGTTGTCGACGTCCGGATGATTTTTCAGCATGGCTTTTATTTCCTCGACGATGGCGGCTATCTTGCCGAGGTCGTCATAACGCAAGCCAACGGTTTCGCGAATACGGCGGTGCGACATGCGCGACGGGTTCTCAAGCACGTTGGAGGTGAACAGGGCATTGGGTACATAGATCAGCGTCATGTCGAGTGAGCGGATGCGGGTCTGCCGCCAGCCGATACGTTCTACCCGGCCCTCGATTTGTTTGTCCGGTGAACGCACCAATTCGCCCACGTTGAACGGGCGGTCCAGATGGATCATCAGGCCGCCGAATAAATTGGCCAGCAGGTCCTTGGAGGCAAAACCGATGGCAATGCCGCCCATGCCGCCGAAGGCCAGCAAGCCCGAGATGCTGAACCCCATGGTCTGCATGACTGCCAGCACTGTCACTACTACCACCGAAATGCGCGATATCTTGCTCAGGGCATCCACGGTGGAACGGTCTACTTCGTCGCCAGCCTGTTTACTGGCAACGACGTTGTTGGCAAGTTCGCGGATCAGTTTGAACAGGAACCAGGCGGTGCAGATCATGACGGCGATGTCGCGGGCCGACGGAATGTACTCCAGCAATTGCTCTCCGGTCTGGAGGTGGATCAGGTGCAGCGCGAAAGAAATGCCGGCCAGCCAGATCAGCACGGGTAGCGGTCTGCGCGCGGCGGCAACCAGTGAATCGTCCCAGACGTTTTCCGTGCGGGAGGCAACCACCTCGGCGTGTTGCAACAGGCGAAGCACTACAAAGTGCGCCGCAACGGTGGCAACGAGTACCAGCAACAAACGGATGATTTCGGGACTCAGGTAGGACATGCTGTCTCCTTGCAGATTACTGGATGATGCCGCCGCCCAGGCAGACGTTGCCGTCGTATACCACGACGGATTGGCCGGGTGTCACGGCCCACTGGGCTTCATCGAAGTTGAAATGGACAGTATCGCTTGCGCCGAGCGCGATGCGGCAGGTCGCATCCTGTTGTCGGTAGCGCGTCTTGGCGGCATAACCGCGTGCTGTATCAGGGGCATGGCTGCTGACCCAGTGCATTTCCAGCGCATCCAGCTCCGGGTTGAGCAGCAAAGGATGGCCGTGCCCCTGCACCACAATCAGGCGGTTGTTGGGCATATCCTTGCCCGCGACGAACCACGGCTCGCCGGTCGTTTCGCGCGACCCGCCTATGCCCAATCCCTGGCGCTGGCCAATGGTGTAAAACGACAATCCCATGTGCTGTCCGACCACTTTTCCGTCCGGCAGCACCATATCTCCCGGCTTGGTGGGCAGGTAGCGGTTGAGGAATTCGCGAAACGGA
>CAYOJU010000137.1:0-7009 GCA_964404355.1 uncultured Sideroxydans sp.
AATCTCGAGCGCTAGCGTCGGCGGACGGGGGTTCGATACCGTAAACCTCGTAAATAATTTCCACAAAGCGGCGAGCTTGTGGAGAAAGGAAACGGCCTTTGCGCAACACCAGACCGTAGCCGCGTTGCGGAAAGTACTGGTTGAGTGGGATGCGCGCCAGTTTTTCCTGCCCGGTGAGGCAGATGTCCGTCACGATGGAAATGCCCATCCCCAGTTCCACATATTTCTTGATCACTTCCCAGCCGCCGGCCTCCAGCGTCACGGCAAAAGTCAGGTTGTGCTGCTGGAACACGTATTTGACCATGCGCCAGGTGGAGAGATGGCGCGGCGGCAGGATCAGGCCAAACTGGCTGATGTCTTCCAGCGTTGCGTTGCTCTTGCCGGCCAGCGGATGGCCGAGCGGAACGATGAGCACAGGGTCATACGTCACCACTGGCTGATACGTGATGTCGTCTGGCACGTCCATCATGGAGCCGACGACGAGGTCGACCTCGTCGGCGCGCAGCATTTTCAGACCGTCTCGGCCTGTCTCGTTATGGATCTTGAGCTGGATGCGCGGATAAGCGGAGACGAAACGGCGCACAGCCTCGGGCAGGATGTACAGGATGGTGGACTCTCCCGCACAGATATTCAATTCGCCCGAATCCAGCTTGCCGTGCTGTGCGGCAAAATTCTCTTCCAGGCTGTCTATACCATCCACCAGCGGCTTCGCCAGCGCGTACAATGCTTCGCCGTCCGGGGTCAATTTGAGGACGGGGCCGCGCCGTTCAAATACCGTCACCTCCAATTCCCGTTCCATGGCCTGGATTTGCAAGGTCACTGAAGGCTGGCTCAAAAACATTTTTTGTGCGGCTAAAGTGATGCTTCCGGAGCGAACAACCTCGCAAAATGCACGCATTTGTTTAAGACGGTTGTTCTTGTAATAGCTCTTTTTTTCTGTTTCCATTCCAAAGCCCCTGGGTTCTTAATAGCTAATTCTCGACATCTCAATAATTAATAATCAAGATTGAAACAATTGATTCGCGGAATAATTGTAGCTTGTTTACTCTGCGCACAAGAACATAAAAATAATAGCAGAGCATTTTGGGTGTTTTTTGCACCGGTACGCTTAGTGGGGCGTAAATAAGTATAGCAAAGAGAGCTGATGCTTCAGTTCTCTGCGCCATTTTATTGAAGCAGGGGAGAGGTATGGAAATTTTAAATAGCGTGCTAGTCACAGGAGCGTTCATGGCCATTCTGGGCGGCCTGTTGGCGTTCTTCCTGGCAATTGCAGACAAACGACTCTATGTTTACGAAGACCCGCGCATCAGCGAGGTCGAAGAATTACTTCCCCATTCCAATTGCGGTGCCTGCGGTACAGCGGGATGCCGTAACTTTGCCGAGCGTGTGGTTCTGGGCAAGATTGAGCCGGGCTGCTGCACCGTCAACACTTCCGAACAAAACGAGAAAATCGCCGTGTTGCTGGGTGTCGCCATGGGCGATGTCGAAAAGCGCGTGGCGCGTCTGGCCTGTGCCGGCGGAAAACATGTTGCCACGATGCGCGCCAAATACGCGGGAATGTCTTCCTGCCGCGCTGCAACGGTGGCGGGCGGTGGTGGCAAGAGCTGCGCCTGGGGCTGTCTGGGGCTGGGCGATTGCGCCGACGTGTGCGATTTTGACGCCATTACCATGGACAGCCAAGGCCTGCCGGTCGTTGACCTGGTCAAATGCACTGCCTGCGGCGACTGTGTCGATATCTGTCCGAAAAACCTGTTCTCGATTCATGGCGTGACCCACAAGCTGTGGATGGCCTGCCGCAACGAAGATGATGGCGATGCCGCGGAAGCCGCCTGCGAAGTGGCCTGTACCGCGTGCGGCCGCTGTGTGGTCGATGCCGCGCCCGGGCTGATCAGCCTGGAACACAATCTGGCAGTGATCGACTACGCCAAGAATGATATTGCAAGCCGCGACGCGATAGAGCGCTGCCCCACGGGCGCGATCGTATGGCTTGAAGGCGACCGCGTCGCCAAAGGTAAAGCAGCAAAGAAAATCATCCGTATTGAACCATTACCTGCCGCAGTCGAGGCTTAAGAGGAATTAACCATGTTGAGCAAAATCAAGCAGAAACTGGCTGGTGCCGATTCTGGCAGCCAGACCAAGTACAAGTACCCCGGCACGCGCGACGCGATTGACGGCAACACTGCCGTGATCATGGTGGAGCGCGAGGCCTCGCACGGCGCGGGCGCTTATCCCATTACACCCTCCACGCAGATGGGCGAATACTGGGCTGAAGAAGTGGCCAAGGGCCACCTGAATACCGCAGGCCAGCCGCTGATTTTCGTTGAGCCGGAATCCGAACATGCTGCTGCCGGTGTTACTGCCGGTATGTCCATGACTGGCATGCGCGCGGTGAATTTCACCTCCGCGCAAGGTCTGGCTTTCATGCATGAGTCTTTGTATGCCGCCGTCGGCAAACGCCTGACCTATGTGCTGAACCTCGGCTGCCGCGCCATCACCAAGGCTTCGCTGAACGTGCACTGTGCGCATGACGACTACCACTGCGCCGACGATACCGGCTTTATCCAGGTATTCGCCAAAAACGCACAGGAAGCAGCCGACCTCAACATGATTGCACGCAAGACCGCGGAATTGTCGCTGACTCCGGCCATGGTCGGGCAGGACGGTTTTCTTACCACGCACCTGATCGAACCGATGATGGTGCCGGAACGCGAACTGGTTGCCGAATATCTGGGTTGCGCCGATGACATCATCGACACACCCACCCCCGCGCAGAAGATGCTGTACGGACCGAAGCGCCGCCGCATCCCGGCCAGCTGGGATGTGGACAATCCCATGCAGACCGGCGTTGTTGCAAACCAGGACGCCTACATGCAGGCCGTGGCTGCGCAGCGTCCGTATTTCTTCGCCCATATTCCCGCGCTGACCGACCAATGCATGGAAGAATTCCGCGCGCTGACCGGACGCAGCTACAGCCGCGTCGCCACCTATCGTTGCGACGATGCCGATTACATCATCCTCGGCCAGGGCAGCATGACCGTGCAGGCTGAAGCAGTCGCCGACTGGATGCGCGAAAATCGCAAGATCAAGGTGGGCGTGGTCAATCTCACCATGTTCCGTCCGTTCCCCGGCGATATGCTGGGCAAAGTATTGAAGGGCAAGAAGGGCGTAGCCGTGCTGGAGCGTACCGACCAGCCGATGTCGGAAGATTTGCCGCTGATGCGCGAAGTGCGTTCCACGATTACCAAGTGTGTGGAGAATGCGCGCGAGAATTCCTATGCCGATTACGCCTGCTACGAGTCTGCCAAAGACATGCCGTCGCTGTACTCCGGCTGCTACGGACTGGGTTCGCGCGACCTGCAACCGGAAGGTCTGATCGCGGCAGTGGAAAACATGCTGCCGGGTGCGCCGCACCGCAAGTTCTACTACCTGTCTGTAGACTTCCTGCGCGACGAATCGGCCAACCCGAAACAGGAAATTCACCAGCAAAAATTGAAAGAGGCTTATCCGCGCATCAAGGAAATGGCGCTGCGCGGTTCGGAGAATCCCAATCTATTGCCCAAGAATGCCATCGCCGTGCGCATGCACTCCATCGGCGGCTGGGGCATGGTGACTACCGGCAAGAACCTGGCGATGACGCTGTTCGAACTGCTCGGCTGGGACATCAAGGCCAACCCGAAGTACGGCTCGGAGAAGAAGGGTCAACCGACCACTTATTATCTGTCGGCAGCACCGGAACCCATTCGCATCAACTGCGAATACACGCGCGTCGACGTGGTGATGTCGCCGGATCCGCAGGTGTTCGGGCACACCAATGCGGTGGACGGCCTGAACCAGGGCGGCGTGTTCATCATCCAGAGCAGCCTGGACAGTGCCGAAGCGCTGTGGGAAACATTCCCCATGCACATCCAGAAATACATTTTCGAAAACAAGATACGCGTGTTCTATCTCGATGCGTTCAAGATCGCGCGCGAAGAATCCAGCAACATCGACCTGCAGTTGCGCATGCAGGGCAACGCCTTCCAGGGCGCGTTCTTCCGCGCTTCCGATGTGAAGGAACGTGCAGGCCTCTCGGAGGAGACGTTGTTCACCGCCATCGAGAACCAGCTTGAGGACAAGTTCGGCAAGAAGGGCAAGCGCATCGTCGAAGATAACCTGCGCGTGGTACGCCGCGGTTATGAAGAAATGCATGAGATCAAACCGGAACAGATGAAGGTCGGTCAGCGTGCCAAGGTTGTGGGCAAGGCTGCACCCGTGTTGCCAATCATGCTGAAGCAATTGCCGGAAGGTGATGGCGGCATTTCCGATGTGCATCGTTTCTGGGAACAGACCGGCAGCTTCTACATGAAGGGTCAGGGCTCGGACAATCTGGTCGATCCGTTCATTGGTCTGTCGGTGATTCCCGCCGTGACTGGCGTGTATCGCGACATGACCGGCGTGCGTTTCGAGCATCCGGAATGGAATGCGCAAAACTGTACGGCTTGCGGCGAGTGCTACACCGTGTGTCCGGACAGTGCGATCCCCGGCCTGGTCTCCACCTCCGCCGACGTGCTCAACACTGCCATCCAGCGCATTGAAACGGGGGGCAAACCCACGCGTTTCCTGCGCAAGTTCAGCCGCACCATCGACAAGAAATTGCGCGGTGCACTGGATAAGGACGGTCTCGATGTACGCGCCTTGCTGGCCAATGCCATCACCGAAGCCTTTGCCGCCGATCCGACACAGGGCGACGATCGCGTACGCCTGGAAGCCGAATTGAACCTGTTGCGCGCCGAACTCGGCAGCTTCAAGTTCGCCACCACCAAACCGTACTGGACGCAGAAAGAAAAGAAGGAAAAAGGAGCGGGCGGCCTGTTCTCCATCACCATCAATCCCTACACCTGCAAAGGCTGTGCCTTGTGCGTGGAAGTATGTGGCGACAATGCCTTGACCATGGTTCCGCAGACAGCGCAAACCATCGAGACCATGCGCGACGACTGGAACTTCTGGCTTGATCTGCCCACCACGCTGCCGCAATTCAGCCGCATCGACGATCTGGATGAAAAGGTCGGCGCGCTGGAAACGCTATTGCTGGACAAGCACAACTACATGTCCATGGTCAGCGGCGACGGCGCCTGTCTGGGCTGCGGCGAAAAGTCCACCATTCACCTGTTTACCAGCACCGTCACCGCGCTGATGCAACCGCGCGTGAAGAAGTTCCTCGCCAAGCTCGATACGTTGATCTCCGATCTGGAGAACCACGTGCGCATGAAACTCAGCAGCACGGTCGATCTCACCGACACCCAGGCGCTGATGCAGGCCGTGCAGGCGAACAAGGGGCACGACCTGACCCTGGCGAACCTGTCGGAAAGCCTGCTGGCGAAACATCCCGGCCAGCCAATCGATCCGCAATGGTTGAAGCGTGTGAGCCAGATGCTGGAAAAACTCAAAGACCTGCGCTGGCGTTACATGGAAGGCCCGAGCAAGAACGGACGTGCGGAAATGGGTATCGTCAACTCCACCGGCTGCACCTCGGTGTGGGCGTCTACCTATCCGTTCAATCCCTATCCGTTCCCGTGGACTTCGCACTTGTTCCAGGATTCGCCCTCGGTGGCGATGGGTATCTTCGAAGGCCACATGTGCACGATGGTGGAAGGCTTCAAGACCGTGCGCCAGGTCGAGATGGAACTGGCCGGCGGCTACGAGCCGAGCGAGAACGACGACTTCTTTGCGCACTTCAACTGGGAACAACTCAGCGATGAAGAATGGCACCTGTGCCCGCCTGTCCTGGCCATGGGCGGCGACGGCGCAATGTTCGACATCGGCTTCCAGAACCTGTCGCGCGCGCTGATGTCGGGCAAGCCGGTCAAGATACTGATCGTGGACACGCAGGTGTATTCCAATACCGGCGGTCAGGCTTGTACGTCCGGCTTCATCGGCCAGGTGGCCGACATGTCGCCGTACGGCTCCAGCCAGCACGGCAAGAGCGAGAAGCGCAAGGAGATCAGCGTGATCGGTATGGCGCACCGCACTTCGTTCGTGGCGCAAGTGTCGCAAGGCAATATCACACATATGCTGGAAAGCTTCATCGACGGCCTCAATACCCGCCGTCCGGCGCTGTTCAACGCGTATGCAGTGTGCCCGCCGGAACACGGCGTGGGCGACAACAGCGCAGTGGCGCGCAGCAAGATGGCGATGGAAGCACGTGCCTTCCCGCTGTTCCGCTACAACCCGGACCTGGGTGTGACCTTCTCCGAGAGCGTCACGCTGGAAGGTAATCCTGCGCTGGACATCGATTGGCCGACCTATGATCTCGCCTATGTGGACGAGAAGGGCGACAAGAAAACGATGACTCTGCCGATGACGTTCGCCGATTTCGCCCTGGGCGAAGGACGCTTTGCCAAGCAGTTCAAGAAGGCGCCGCCGGAAACCTGGAACGACGACATGGTGTTGCTGGGCGACTTCCTCAAGTTGTCCGAGGAAGAGCGCGAAGGCAAGTTCCCGTTCATCTGGTCGGTGGACAAGAAGAATCGCCTGATGCGCGTACTGACGTCGGTGGAGATAGTGCGTTCCTGCGAAGAGCGTTTGCAGTTCTGGCACCAGCTCAAGGATCTGGCGGGTGTCAACCGTGCAGAAGCCGGTGCGGTGGATGAAACCGCCATCGCCAACCGCGTGCGTCAGGAACTGATCCAGAAACTCTCGTCCGGCATGAGCCTCACGTCCGGCGATGCGGCACCGGTTGCAGTTGCAACGCCGGTCGCAGCAGCGGCAGCGGAAGGCTACGAGGCCGCATGGATCGATACTCCGGAATGCACGGCCTGCGATGAGTGCATGAACATCAACGCCAAGATTTTCGGCTACAACGACAAGAAGCTGGCTGTGGTGATTAACCCGACCGCAGGCACCTTCCTCGACATCGTCAAGGCTGCCGAGAAATGCACGGCTGGTGTCATCCACCCCGGTACGCCCTGGAACATGAAAGAGGCGAATCTGGACAAGCTCAAGCAACGCGCGGCCAAGTTCAACTGAGGTG
>CAYOJU010000138.1:0-6941 GCA_964404355.1 uncultured Sideroxydans sp.
TGATTACAGCTCCTCGCGGAGCAGGGAAAAGCACTTTCGTTCAAGCAGTCGCGCTGTCCATGGCATACAAAGCAAATTATCTTGGGCATGAACCTGCGAAGCAAAGGAGGGTAATTATTCTTGACGGGGAGATGGATGTACATACGATGCAAGAACGCCTGAAAGAGCAAGCTCAAGCATTAGACGTAGAAATTGACGATGCGCATTTAAAATTCGTCAGCCCTGAATTGTTCGACGGAATCATGCCGAACTTATCGACCGTTGAAGGACAGAACGAAATCGACCAGGTATTGGGAAATAGATGGGATGTTCTGTTCATCGACAACTACTCTGCATTTTCTGAAAATGGCCGCGAAGATGCCGAAAGTTGGATGCCTTGGATCAAGTGGATGTTGGGGCATAAGAGGGCAGGGCGCACGGTTATAGTAGTCCACCATACTGGGAAAAACGGTCAGCAACGCGGATCGAGCAAGCACGAGGACGCTCTGGACTTTTCGATAGCACTGAAGCCAGTCCCTGATGCAAAGCATGACGGGAATCTTCGCTTTACTTTTGAATGGAAGAAATCTCGCCATCTATCGTCAGACAAAACCCGTCCATTCTTGGTGACTTACGCCAAGACCTCTGATGGGTATGTTTGGTCTCGGGGTAACGTTGACGATGCGGACGAGCAGAAAGTGGAAGCCAAAAAGCTGCTCTCGGAAGGGATTAGTCAGACCGACATCGCTGCGAAACTGGGCGTCAATAAATCCACCATTTCACGGTGGCTCGGCAAGAAGCAGTAACTGAAGCACCACGGTCCAATTCGGCTTCAACTGGCAGTCAGTTGATTGGCACGAATGGTCCTTCAAACCCCACCCTAAAAAGTGGGGTTTTTTTATTGGGGCGGCAAATGGGTGGGCATCATGGGGTTGCAAAAGGCATTTGGGGCGGCAAGAAGGGCAATTGCGCCGCGCTGTGGCGTTTGTGCGTACCTGCTTGCCCAAGTCTATTCAGAGCATGCTGTGATCGGCGTGAAGGGGCGACTTACCAGAGGTGTTGTTGCATGTGGTGTGCCTATAGGTCGGAAACTCTGCATCACAGAAGGGGGTGGTGCATTGTTGCACAACCATACACGCGCCATTCGCAACGGGTGGGGCGCGCACATGTGCATGCGCAATACCTGGTACATATTCTGTAATACATGACATCACTGACACTTCAACAATCATTTTTCAATGCCATTTATGCACTCGCTAATGTCAGTGCACCTCCCCTGGCTCACCGCTGAATATTTAGATATTTATTCGATTAGTTGCTCGCAACTCGACTGAATAATTGACCAAAGCTGTAAAGGTATCAAGTGATATTCGGGGGAGTTCAATCTTGAATTATTACTATTCCTATGCAAGATACTTTATGGAGAATAAATGTGTTTGATACAGCAAAACCTTACTATTACATGACTGACCTTGTGTTCAACCGGTTACAGGATGAAGAAGCACTTAGTCGCGACGGAATCAAAATTTATGGAAATCGTTTTTACCTGCGACATCCGTTTGGCCTAGACAACCCTGCGGTG
Source organism: uncultured Sideroxydans sp. (assembly GCA_964404355.1). Classification (GTDB taxonomy): domain Bacteria; phylum Pseudomonadota; class Gammaproteobacteria; order Burkholderiales; family Gallionellaceae; genus Sideroxyarcus. The sequence goes on from CAYOJU010000138.1 coordinate 1,562, forward strand.
TTCTTTGATTTAGAGAAGCGGGAATTTCATATTGAAGCGTCATTACCCAAACTGCTGCAGGGCTACAACGTTGGCGGAAGCAATCGGCTCGAATACATGTGTTTGCAGGTTGCAAAGCTAATTTACAAACAGCTAGGCCTTTGCTTTAGTCGGCGTGAGTGTCGCGAGATTAAACATCATCGCATTCGTCTTGGGCGACTTGATGGAACAATATACTGGTTACTAGCATCGGAACAGCAGATACCAGAGATACAGGAAGCAATTTGGGAGCAGCTACGTGCCGAGGGATTCAATTGGTCTGCGTACGGTAAGTTCAATTTTGAAACGGTATACAACCAGCAGCACTCGACCCGTGTTTCGGATAAGTTTTATAACAAATACGCGGAACTGCTGATTCACAAAATCCCGGCTTGTGTGGCCGAGCGGGAGTGGATACTAGAGTTCGCACGCAGGATATTGCGGTTTGAAGTGACCTGGCGCGGCAAGGAACTGAAGAGGCTTGAGATAAACGGTATCAATAGGGAGCTGAATTACGCGGATAGTTGGAGCCGACAGATTCTTAAAACTAAGATTAACGAACGCTTGGAACAATTCAATTTCCAGGGAGCCCTAGAGGAAAGGATGGCGACCACGCAAATCAATAACCTTAACCAATGCTGCAAGACGTTTTACGAACTCTGGTCGCAAGGGAATAATCTGAGCAAGCATCGAGACTATAGGCCGCTTGCCAATGCGCGTGATCATCTTCTTGAGCATCATCAGGTTGATATATTTCGCAGGACGGGTGTGGGGTGCGATATTCCCCTGAATGAAATCTTGACCATCGAGAATGCGCGTGTTGCCGTACCCAAATATTTATCGCGGCGAGGTGCGGCATTTGGGTTCAAGAGACCGGCAGCGTAATCAAAACTGAATTGGCATCGCTTTGGCCTGGCGGTGCCGATTTTATCGGACAGCTAGCAAGGTACTATATCCACTTCGTGCTAAAAGGCCCCGGTTCTGGTGGTAACAACCCGCGCCTGCGAGAACTGCCGATGCCCATCTGAAGAACCATAGAATCCATAACCACTATATTGGGCACCTACCCATGGCGTACCTCGCGCACCACGAACTGCTCCGTTAATTCCAACCATGCCCGCTTTTAATTTACGCGCCACTCTTTTTGCGGAATCTTCGGGACCGAATACTACGGCCCCAAGTGCATAGCGGCTATCGTTGGCAAAGCAAACGGCATCTTCCTCGCTATCCACAATATGAACACAGATCACAGGTCCCAATATCTCCTCATGAAAAATTTCCATGTCGGAAGAAACGTCTGTCAGAATCGTCGGTTTCATGAAACACCCTTCAAGCACCACGCCTCCACATAAAACTCTTGCCCCATGCGATACGGCATCTTTAATTAGTCTCATAACACGATCTCGCTGTTCTAAATCAACCAAAGGCCCAAGCTGCGTCTTCAAGTCCATCCCGTTGCCGATTACAAGGCTTTCTGTTTCTTCCACCATGCGGGCAATTAATCGGGGAGCCAAATCACGAAGTACGATCACATGCTCCGTACTTATGCATATCTGACCCGCGTTCCGAAAACCATTCCGAACCGCAAATGTTGCGGCAGCCGTCACATCGGCTTCATGAAGCACTATCAACGAGTCACTGCCTCCCAATTCCAAAATTACCCGCTTGAAATCCTTGGGGGCACACCGAAGAATTTGCTTGCCGACCTCCGATGATCCCACAAAGGCAATCATGTCGATTGATGAATTTACGATAGCTTGCCCAATTGAACCTCCTCCGCAAACCACTTGAAGCACCGAAGGTGGAAGCACTTCTTGCAAGATGCGCGCATACGCATTACTTGTTAATGGTGTTTTTTCGGAAGGCTTTAAAAGCACAGTGTTACCTGCAACCAGCGCGGGTAGAATTAACCAGTGAGGTATCGCAACTGGGTAGTTCCAAGGCGTAATACAGGCGCAAACCCCGATAGGATCATGGTAAACCGTTGAGCGAACATTCCCGTCCTGGTACTGATCCGGCTCAAGAGCCTTTGAGATTTCGCTCAAGTCAGCCGCGAAATTATCAACAATCACACCCACTTCGGATAAGGACTCGCGCAATGGCTTCCCCATTTCACGCGTAATGAGGTGCGCCAGATCAACCGCCTGCTCACTCAGATGAATTGATGCGCGTGTCAGAATATCTCGTCGGGCATTTACGCCCAGATCAGCCCATTGGGGTTGGCAATATTTTGCGCGCGCGACTATGTTCTCTATTTCAGCATGGGTAGTTATCTGCATTGATCCCACAATTTCTCTTGTTGCTGGATCATAAGACTTGAGGGTTCGCACTATTCTTCTTCCGCAAATTTATGCCTAAAGGCTAGCGTTGCCTTAAGCGTGCTGGCTTACTTGATGATGTACTCCGAGATATATTTGCTAGGAAGAATACGCATAATCTTTCCGTAGCTATTACAGGCATATGGTTTGCAAGTGACGGCCTTTAACTACATGGCGTTGAATTGGCTATAGCAAGAACCCCGGCCTTTAGTTTGGCGAGGTCACCATGATGGTCAATAAAAAGAGGTTTTACACGACTAAATTCTAATGACACCAGCGGCTCCTTAGAATTGAAAACGTCATCAAATTCTTTTTGCATTTCAAAAAACAATGAGCTAGAGCTGGTTGGGATTATCTCAAAGCACGGTTTGTCCACACCGGCACCACCCATACTCGGGATCAACGAGCTATACATTCGATTATTCCCAAGCATAAAAAAATTGACATGAAATGAGCTAAAAAAGAACTTAATGGTTACTTTCTCTGGATCTAAATCAATAATTTCCTGATAGGCATTCAGCAAACGTGTTTGATCTTGAATGATGTCGCAAGGCTTCTCTGCATGTTGCCCTGCCACCTCTGGACCATCTATGAATATTGGCAAATAGAGAAGGATTCTAAGTGTGCAACCATGCTGAATCTTATCTATTAATGCAGAATAGGGTGGCCTATCTCTCTTTACATAATCATCAGCAGTTGATGTTTTAAGCCGAAAAATACCTTTCCCTTTTAGATGGGTTGCAATGGCTTCTTCTCGACGAATAACCTCATCATGAGATGGATATACAGTAACGCCGCTTTTAATATTAGGATTAACTCTAGACAACATGTCGTAGAAGGAATCTTTAGTTTGCACCTCATACAACACATTAAATACACTAATTAGTAATAGACTGATTCCAATCGAAAAGAGATGCTCGGCATTGATGGTCTCATACCACTTCGACCAAGGAAGGCAGAGTACAAGTAGTGCAAGTACAAACAATCCAACTGATAGGCGCAGACTAGCAAGGTGGAACGCCCATCTCTGCAACTCCTTTTCAAGCCATCGTGAGTAATTATGTTTCATACGTAGCCCATCCACATTTAGATACTATGACCTCTTCAGATACGTGAAAAACTGGCGAGTCGGTCGGGAAAGCCGCTTTCAGAGGGCGGCGTGTCGGCGGTTCCATGACGCGAGAACCGAATGAGGTGTCTTGATGAATGCAGTACGGGTCGATGCTGTCGAGGCGTTGCGAATCAAGGAACGAATTGGCTCGGCAACCGCCATTGCAAATCGGAAGTGCATTACATAACGAACAGGCAGAAGGGGGCGTCAATTTTCTGAGTTTGCCGAGATTTGAGGACTTGTGCCACAGCGAAGAGAAGGAATTGAACTGGATGGAATTCGTAGCCCCATCGTCATAGTCGGCACGAACAAATCCACATGGCAATACGATTCCGTCATGGCGTATTCCGGCAACAATATTTCCCCCGACACAGTCAATACTGTTGTCGATTCCCAGAACACTCCAGAGCGATGCATTTTTCGGCGAGTCATCGAAGAAGCATTGTTTGTTTAAGGGGAGGTATGGCAGCTTGTTTATCTGGCACTCGACCCCGAGCCTGCTGCTTAGAGATTCAATCTCATGAAGATCGGCAAGAAAGGCGGCCTTGTCATGCGGAGCAAGCGGTTCGAGTGCGCTCATGCCTGGGTACACCATCAGCGGGCGCAAGAGAAAAGTGCGAACGCCATGGTTCGCTGCGAGGTGAATTAAATCCGGCAGCTCTGCAATATTGATGCGATCAAGAGTGGTGCTTATGGTGATGTTGCGAATACTAGGCATGCGTGCCAAAAAAGCCAAGTTCGCCTCGAACGCGCTGAAGGTTTTCTTGCCACGAAGCTCATCATTATGTTTTTCAAGTCCATCAACACTCAAAAACAGTGTGTCAATGTTGTACTCACTTAGTAGTGCATACTTCTTTTTTGAAAGACAGCCGCTGGAAAAAAGACGGAGCCCAAGTTTATGGCTATTAATTAGCGAAAGAATTTCAGCTATATCGGGATGCAACAGAGCTTCGCCACCAGTGAGTGTAAGCCGAAGAACGCCTAACTCAACAAACTCTTCAACAATACGCTTCACGTCTGAAAGAGCAATTTTGCTATTCGATGGTGCGCCATCAATAAAACAGTGCGCGCAGCGGAGAGGGCAGGCAGATGTTAATTCGAGCCAAACAAGTAGCGGCGCACTCAGAATAGTATCTTGCGAAGTGGAATATTTTTCAATAAGACGAATAGCTTTTGAACTTAGGTCGAAGCCACGAGATTTCAGAACATCCGAATCCGCCTGAATTAACGGAGTAATTCCCTTTACATGATTCGCAATAGTGTGAAAAGCGTAACGATTTAGCGCACGCACATTGTAGCTGTGTGCATCACCAAGAATTCCGCCAAACCCTTCTTCACGTAGCACGATGTCCATTTAATCGACCAAATGGGCGTAAGAAGTGCGAGCTACTGCAACCACGCATAAATGATAAAAATGCGAATTAAATGGGACAGTTTTGTATTGCTTTTCGAGAGAGGGTTGCCGCGCGCCGGAACGGCGCAAAGAATAAGCAGAGTAGTGTGCAGTCACAATATTTCCCCCAAAAACAACCTTGCAGATTAGTCGTCCCAAATGGCGCGAGAACTCGCGCTGACTTTATATTTTAATTATCCATTGTTTAAGTGTGGGAATCATACGGAAGTAACAGATTTCGGGCAAGGTAATCTCGGCGGGGAGGAATATATTGGCAGGATAACCTCATCCGCCATTGAAGACTTCGCCTGAGCTAGCCTTGAATTTGACTGTCTGCACTCAAGCAATGAAAAAGCTTGAATATGGGCAACTTGGCTACAAAACTGGCTAGTTAATAGTACGCTTATCACTAACTAGCCAGTTGTAGTAGTTTTCTCCGTCTCATTTTGTCGTACTTCCCAGCTACACTTTGTGTACATCAATATGCCGAGTTGCTAGAACAAATGCGATTTATTGAAGAGTTTATGCAGTGCTACTTTA
>CAYOJU010000139.1:0-6901 GCA_964404355.1 uncultured Sideroxydans sp.
TCCAATTATTGAATTCCTCACTTGAAAGGTTACGCCACACTTGCGCTGCAAACCCTGCTTTACAAATATACAGCAAGACTTGAAGGGATACGGCTGGAAAATATTGCGACGCATTCTTTCCTGACTTGACTGCGCGTACCCCAAATTGGAGGACTTGCGCCGCTCTTCCCTGGTTGGCGATTTGAGGGGATTATTGAACAGATGATCCTTGCAAGTTCCATCGTTCTTAAGTCATATGGGATGGACATCTGCGACGTCCGCTGTGACCAACTAACTTATTGCCCTAGAATTCCGGCTGGCAGCGATGTGGCTGAGGGCGAACATTGATTTTCTCAATTCAAGTTCTTTTCATGGCACATTGCAGTAGCTCAAGTTGCGAACTTGCCTTCGCTAAGGCAGACGTACGCGATGGACCATTCCTGGCCGACTACCGAAGTCTGCTCATGGTTCTTCACTTCAGCAAAGCGGCCATTGGCACCTATCGCCTGGACAGACTCATAGGAGATGTCAGTCGACGTCGGCGCTCCTGTCAGTGCAGCGTCTTGTTCGCCGCCATCGCCATGATGTCGGCAAACACCGCATCGGCATCCACCCGGTCGAAGACATAGCGCTGGTTGCAAAATTCGCAGTGCACTTCAACATCGCCGCGTTCGTCGATGATGGATTTCACTTCTTCCCGTCCCAGCATGCGCAACATCTGCGCCACGTTTTCGCGCGAGCAAGTACAGTGAAACACCACGGCTTGTGCATCGAACAGGCGGATGTCGTCTTCGTGATACAGCAGATGCAGCAGTTCGGTTACGGGTACATTCAGCAATTCATCGGATTTGAGCGTAGCTGCAATCAGCACCGCGTTATCCCACGGCTCCTCATCCGGAAGTTCACCCCTTTCGGGAAGTTTCTGCAGCAACATGCCGGCGGCATGTTTACCATCCGCGGCCAGCCACAATCGCGTTTCCAGTTGTTCCGAGCGTGTCATGTAATTTTGCAGAATCTCCGCGATGCTTTCGCCTTCCAGCGCGACGATTCCCTGATAAGCCTGATTGCCGTCCTTGGGGTCGAGCGTGATGACGAAACGCCCGTCGCCAACCAGGTCCTGCAGCGTGCCGCCGGACAAGTCCCCTTCCCATTTCGCGGTAGCGCGCAACTCCAGATCGCCGGTGCATTCCACCACCAGCAGTTTCACCGCGCCCTTGCCATGTATCTGCAGCACCATGGAACCCTGCAACTTGAGCGTGGCGGCCAGCAGCACGGTGGCAGCGCACAGTTCGCCCATCAGGTTGCGCAACACGGGAGGATAGTCATGGCGTTCGATCACGGACTGCCAGGTCGCCTCGAGACGCACGATCTCGCCGCGTATGGGCGCATTTTCAAACAGGAAACGACGCAGGGAATCGGATGGAGTGTTCATGGCGCGCGATGATAACACTGCGATTGCGACCGCGAAATGAAAAGGGCAGCCCGGGCTGCCCTTTTCATCTCCGGCATTGCGCAATCAATCCCAATCCGGGTAGTTCGGAATTGAAACGGTATCGTTATCGAAAATACCCTTGTCTGCCTTGGTATGACAGGCATTGCAATAGCTCAGCGACTTCACGTCCTTGTTGCCCTTGATCATCTTTTCGGGAATATCATGGTGTTTGCGCTTGATGTATCGCACCTCGGTGATACGCAACGGCGCGTCGCCCTCCTCGGTTGCCAGCGCGATCTTGCGCGAGCGCTTGTACCAGGATTTCTCCGCCGAATTAGCCATCGCGTAGTCGTATATCTCTTTCAGCGTATCCTTGTCCAGCGTGGCGCTCTCGCCGAAATGACTTTCCAGCGCTTTCTCATCCAGCAACTTCGCCCAAGATTTTGCCGGCAACAGGCCGGGTGGATAGGCGAAGTGGCATGAACCGCACTCCTCCTGATATGCCTTGTTATCAACCGGCTTCACTTCTTTCTGCCGCGAGAAATTGACCAACCACAACCAGAAGTTATCTTCCGCCAATGCGCTGCCGCTGCCCAGCAACAGTGCCGCCGCAAGCAGTGCTGCCCTGAAATTAGTCTGTTTCATCATTATTCCCATCCTTACTTGCTCAACAGGAATTTAAGGATGTCGCCTTTTTCCTGTGCGGTGCATTCGCGACTCCAAACGTCGTTGCAATTACGTTTGAACCACTTTTCGATCTTCTTCGCATCGGTGAAACGTTCTGCATTGACGCTGGGGGCCATCGGCTTGATGAGCTTGCCGGTCTTGTGATGCTTGCCTTCCTTGCTCAGATCGTCGCTGTGGCAGGTCATACAGGACATCATCTCGCCGCCCTCGCTTTTTACTTCCTTGGTCCAGACCTTTTTTCCGCGCTCAGCGTCAAAGCCGGCCGCGCCTTCGGACTTGTACCGGGCGAACAGTTCGTTGCTTGCCGTCGTGGCTGAAGCTGTTGAAGACATGAACAGCGCGACGATCAACGCCAACAAAGTGAATAGTTGTTTCATTATTGCTCTCTCCATTACCAGGTTATCTTGATTGCAGCCACCATGCCCAGAGCGCCCGCCTCGGCGATCCCTGCATGGCTGACCGGCACTGACGAATGTTTCGATTTGTTTACCGCATAGGCCATCAACGCAGCGCCGGTCACGCCAAACATCACGTGCAAATTGTCCGGATCGGTGAAGCCCTCGCTGAAATGAATATCGTCCCAGTGTGCCAGCACGCCCGTAACGATGGTCGCCGCCGCCATGGCGACCGTGGCTTCTGCCAGATGTGCATGCGTACCGTTGGTTTTGCGTGGCGATGAACTCGCGGAGCAATTGTTTTCGCAGCCTTCAGGCGCGGTCAACGCGGTCAACCCTGCGCCCACAATGGTCGCCAGCCCCAGATACTGGTGCGTCTTGCTGCCGGTCAGCCAGGAGGGTTCAAACTCGCTCTTCTTGACTTCCGGAGCCGCACTGGTGGATTTCTTCCCCTGCACGTCTGTTTCGTTGGCGGCCAGTTTGAACGCTTCGTAATCCTTGATGTAGGCGCTGGAGGCCGATGGCAATGTGACTGCCGCATCCTGCGCCAGCACAGTCCCGGAAAACACTGCCAGGCACATCCCGACGGCGTTCATGAACTTCTTACCTTTCATTTATTGCTCCTCAATTATTTTTTTGAATTGGATGGGGATGCGATGGTGGAGATTTTTTCCCGGTGAGCATCGCCCTCACCAGGTTTTCCTTGTGCTGGATGCTGCCGACCAGCACTCCCAAAAGATGCAGCGCTACCAAGCCTAGCGCAACAGGTGGCAGGAATTCGTGGAGATGACGAAACACATAACTGGTCTCATCGCTTACACGGTTTGCCAGGAAGACCAGCGGCCCCTCGAAATCGATGGTACCCAGCGTCAGCAGGCCCGAAATAAAGATCACCGCAAGCAGCCCGAACATGGTGAACACCATCAATGCGCCTGCAGGGTTATGTCCGTAATAATGTTTGGGATTGCCCTTGAGCATGGCGCGCAGATATTCAAGCGCCTCGCTGATCGGATAGATGAATGCGCGGAAGCGCGCATATTCGCTGCCCTTGAATCCCCAGTACACCCGCGCCGTCAGCAATACACACAGCACATAGCCCGCGATCACATGAATGGCTGAAGCGTGCACTTCACCGGAAATGAAAGCCGTCGCAAAGCACAACACCAGCGTCCAATGGAAGAAGCGGAGAAAGCGATCCCACACCCTTACCGTCGCGGCTTTATCAGCTGCGACTTGATTCGTATCAGTTTGCTGCATAAAACACCTGAATATTGATAATCAGAATCCCCTTGCTGACCGCTGCACAGCCGCTGAAGCTTGGCTACCGTGCGCCGTCCGACCAGCACTAGCTGTTTTAGTTCTTATTCAAAGCTGATCAACTTAGTACCTGATCGAAGTGGTCGCGAATCTTACCCGAAAATTTCTGATTTCAACTGACGATTTATTGCGCCTGAAGACGCTCAAATCCTCGTGCTGCTGCCCGCCGTTATTGGTCGCCAAGCCAGGGCCAGCCCCGCAATCACGCAGAAGACCACACCTGCGTAAAAGGTAAAGGCAGCACCAAGCTGATCCCACAGCAGCCCCGCCAACACACTGGCCAGCAGCATCGCCAGCCCGCTCATCAGATTGAAGAAGCCGTAAGCCGTGCCGCGCAAGTCCGCAGGCGTTACATCGGCCACCATACGCGCCAACAGTCCTTGCGTAAGACCCATATGCACACCCCACAGGCCGACACCCAGCAGCACGGTTGTCCAATGGTTGTTGCTCGCCAGCACCAGATCGGCGGCGATCAAAACCACCAGCCCCAGCGCCAGCAATTTTGTGTGGCTCATGCTGTCTGATAGCTTGCCGAACGGATACGCCGACATGGCATAAATCACATTCATCGCCACCATCACCAGCGGCACCAGCGCCACGGGAATACCCCCCTGCGCAGCGCGCAGCACGAGGAAGGCTTCGCTGAAGCGCGCCAACGTGAACACCGCGCCGATGCCGACCAACCACCAATAGGCCGTACCGAGACGCTGCAGATTTTCGCTACTGATCGGATTGGTCGGTTTGTGTGCTTCCGATTTTTCCGGCTCATGCACACCAAACATTAGCAACGCCACTGCCAACAGCCCCGGAATCACCGCCACCCAGAACACCGCACGAAAATCGTTGGCCCACAGCAGCATCAAACCAACGCCCAGTAGCGGCCCGAGAAATGCCCCCACCGTATCCAGCGATTGGCGCAGACCGAACGCCGCACCGCGTATTTCGGCAGGCGTAATTTCGGCGATCAACGCATCGCGCGGCGCACCGCGCACACCCTTGCCTACACGATCAAGGAAACGTGCACTCAGCACCATGCCCATGCCCGAGGCCATCGCAAACATCGGTTTGGTCAGCGCGCCCATCGCGTAACCGAGCACCGCCAGCACCTTGCGCTTACCGAGGTAATCGCTCAACACGCCGGAAAATACCTTCACCAGCAGGGCCGTGGATTCGGCGATACCTTCGATCACCCCCACTGTCAGCGCACTGGCACCCAGCACACCGACCATGAACAACGGTAGCAGGCTGTGGATCATTTCCGAAGAAACGTCCATCAATAAACTGACAAAACCCAGCACCCACACGCCGTTGGGTATTTTGGTCAGCGCGTCTTTAGCGATTTTTTGCATCACTTATTTTTGCCGATCAAGAAAACGATAAAAAAGATATGGCGCAATTAACACCCAGAGCAGAACCAGCGGCCACAAACGGCCGCTTGCGATATCGTAGTTCGCCAACAGCTCCGTCCATGAATGCCCGCCGAAGTAGTGGAAGAACAAAAACTCGAATGCCATCGTCAGCACCATCCAGAACAACCCGATATACAGCGCCTGCCGCGCCGAACCCAGCGACCAGCGGCGCACATACAGATAGATCACTATACCCAACAGGATGATGCCGCTCAGACAGGAAAGCTGGTTCGCCAGCAATTCGGGTAGCTGCTTGCCATAGGTCATATCGCGTAAACCACCATTAACCATCGCGACACCCAACATCGTGAACCAGGCCTGCAGATATCTAAACACGTTTGTTGCTCCTCTTAATCTTCGCTACAGAACATCACTTGTCACGCCATCTTGGATGGCAACCTGATCCTATCCCCATCCACCGCAAATACGCCTTTGCCTTGATGATGCAGCGTGCGCGGATTCTTCTGCGCAGGATCAATCCAGGCCTTCACCACTTCCAGCACAAAGAAGTTGTACTTGTTCACCATGCGCGTATCCACCACCTTGCATTCGAGGTTGGCGAAACACTCGGCGATAAGTGGCGCTGCCACCTTGGCTGCAGGCATCGCAGTCAGCTTGAACTTTTTGAACTTGTCCACCTTGCTGCCCGAGCAATTGCCCACCCCCACCACCTGCTTCGCCATTTCCACCGACGGAATGTTGAGCACGCATTCCTTGGTCGCCACCAGCGCATCAAAACTGTAGTTGCGCCCGCTGATCACACACCCCACCAGCGGCGGCGTGAACTCCATCATCGTCTGCCACGACATGGTCATGATATTCGCTTCACCTTTTCTGGCAGTAGTCACCATCACCACTGGCCCGGGCTCCAGCAAGCGATATACATCGGATAACGGAAAAATCTTTCTGGCCATTTCAATACTCCTTTCATGAAAGGAAATTCAAAACTGCCCTTTTACTCTGGCGTCCACCTCACCCGGCTACTCTCTGTGTTTGGGCATGTTGATGACATTGGTCGACAAAGCGATCTCGCGCAGGAAGCACAACAATCCGACCGTCAATGCCAGCATCGCAGCAATGAAGAACACGGCTATCGTGGTCGAAGGGTCTTTTCCCAATTCGGAGCCAATAAACAGGGCCGCGATCACAATGGAAATAAGCAATGCACAAGTGGTACACAGGATGATTGCCCAACGTATCCAGCTCGACCTGTGTATCAGGATCGCTTTTTCAATCGCATGGGTGGCACGTTCGCTGTCTGTCATATTGTCCAGCACGCGAAAGCGGTCAATCACCCGTGCCAGACGACCGGAGAGCACGTTCAGGATCGCCCCTACCCCGGTCAGGAGAAACACCGGTGCAACGGCTTGCTGGATGGCATGGGCTACGGTGATGATTTCTACAGTATGTTCCATGGGATAGGTCCTCGAGAATTGCCCGAAGCATGGGTGCAGTATGGGTAAAAAACTCCACTCTTCCCCCTGCCCTCGCGTAAAATCGCTGCTGCACTATAACGCCGTACCCAGTCAATAACCATACCCCACCGTGTCTGCAGAAGTCGAACGTTTCTTTTCCGATCTAAGCCCGCTTGCTTCCGAAGTTGCATCGTTTCGCCCGCGCGTGCAGCAGCGCGACATGGCGATTGCCGTGGCCGAGGCGATACGCGACAACGCCATCCTCGT
>CAYOJU010000140.1:0-1236 GCA_964404355.1 uncultured Sideroxydans sp.
TCGGCACTTATACCGGATATAGCGCTCTAACTGTTGCGCTGGCCTTGCCGGATGAAGGGAGGCTTATCGCATGCGATATCAACGAGAATTGGATCAACATCGGAAGGAAATACTGGCAGGAGGCCGGCGTGGCGCACAAGATCGATTTCCGCTTCGGCAAAGCAACCCGTACGCTTGATAAACTGATCAAGTCCGGCGAAGCGGGCAGTTTTGATTTTATCTTCATCGACGCCGACAAGATCAGCTACGACCAGTATTATGAAAAATCCCTCAGCCTGCTCCGGCCGGGCGGTGTGATTGCAATCGACAATGTGCTGCTGTTCGGTTCGGTGGCCAATTCCGACATTCTGGATGCCGATCTCATAACCAGGATTACCCCTGCGGACATCGATGCCATGCGCAAGCTGAACGAAAAAATCAGGAACGATCCGCGCGTGGACGAAACCATGCTGCCCATCGCGGATGGCCTGACGCTTGTGAGAAAGTTATAAGCAGAGGTATTAATCGAAACACGGTAGACTTTTCCAGGGAACACATCATGGAACAAGAAGACCCTGTATTTCATGCACTGTACGTTTACACCAAAGCTTTGTCGGTAGCGCTGGGTTACCGCGATCTATTGACACGGCTTCATTCCGAACGTGTGCAGGGCATCTCCGTAGCTATCGGAATGGCTCAAGGCCTGTCCACTAATCATCTGAATGCGCTCAAGATTGCCGCTTCGTTCCACGACATCGGCAAAATCGGAATTCCAGACCATATCCTGCTGAAGCCGGCCCAATTTGACGAAGCCGAATGGCAGGAAATGAAAACGCACTCCGAAATCGGGGAAAAGATCATGGCCGCCACCGAGCTCGAAGGATCGCAGCAAGCTGCGCTTGTCATCCGCCACCACCACGAACACTACGACGGTCAGGGCTATCCGGATAAACTGGCAGGAAAAAGCATTCCCATCTGCTCACGCATTATCTCCATCGCCGACAGCTACGATGCGATGGCAGTGACAAGGTCATACCATCACGCGAGAACGCATTCTGAAATCATGGCTATCCTGCAAAAAGAAAATGGAAATAAACACGACCCGGAGCTTATGCAGATTTTTTGCAATATCATCGAAACCAGCGAATACAAGTCGACCAAGACCTGACCGGATGTTCACAAAGGAAATTATCAAATGAGCGCTGCCTATCTTGTCGGACACATCACTGTCAAAGACGCTGACAAATGGCTCAGGTA
>CAYOJU010000140.1:1336-6896 GCA_964404355.1 uncultured Sideroxydans sp.
CTGCCTATCTTGTCGGACACATCACTGTCAAAGACGCTGACAAATGGCTCAGGTACCGCGAGCAGGTTCCCGCCACGCTGCAACCTTGGGAAGCTGAAATCGCCTTTCGGGGAAAGCTGTGTGGGATATTTTCGGGCGAGCATCCGTACGACGATATTGTCGTTATCCGCTTCCCGAGCAAAGAGGCAGTGACCAACTGGCATGCGTCGCCTGCCTATCAGGCACTGCTCCCCCTGCGGCAGCAGGCGGCCAAGATGTTGCTGCTTGCATATGAAACACCGCCAATATAAATTACCCGGCAAGCAACATTAAACGCGCTCGTTTAAGGAGTTACTGAAGATGACATCTGATGAATTTGCAGCGAATGTTCGCAAGTCTGCCGAAGATTCATTTACCTCCGGCCTGTATTGCACAGAAAGCGTTGTGCTTGCTCTCGCCAAGGCCCAGGGCATCGAGTCTGAAATGCTGCCCAAAGTCGCAACCGCATTTTGCGGCGGCATGTCACGCACCTGCGGAACCTGCGGCGCACTCACCGGCGCAATCATGGGTGTGGGTCTCGCTCTCGGGCGTTCCAAAGCCGAGGAATCTGTCGCGCCGTCATACGAAGCAACTCAAAAGCTGATCAAGGAGTTTGAACAGGAATTCGGCGCTCGCGAATGCCATGTTCTGCTGGGTTGCGATCTCGGCACCCCGGAAGGCCAGGAAATGTTCCGCGAAGAAGGATTGAGGGCGCAGTGCACCAAGTTCACCGGCAAAGCAACCGAGATTGCAGCGCGCATTATTTCCCAAACAAACAAATAAGGGACTGCCCTAACCTGTAATCAGGCTTGGCTCTTCAAACAGTGATTTGATCAGGACCTTGCGCGCATCCGGCCGGTCGGGAACCTGATACAGCACGGGCATGAGCATTTCCTCGAATATCCCGCGCAGGCTGCGGGCACCCACTTTGTATTCGAATGCCATCTCGGCGATCTGCCGGAAAACTTCCGGATCGATCACCAGTTCAACCCCCTCGTCCTTGAGAATTTCACGGAACTGGTTGTAGATCGAATTACGCGGCTCGACCATGATTCTTGCCAACATCTCCTTGGACAGTTGCTGCAGGTTGGCAATCACCGGCAAGCGTCCGGCAAATTCCGGGATCAGGCCGAACTTGAACAGGTCGGTGGGTTTCACGCGCGAATTCAGCCGGTCAAGAATATGCTGATCCTCGCTGTCGCTGACAGAAATGAAACCGAAAGACTGGCTTGCGGAGGCGATAACATCCAGGCCGACGAACGCTCCCGCGCAGATGAACAGAATATTGGTGGTGTCTATGGTTTGCGCGCTGCCCAGCCTGACCGGCGCACCTTCCATGATCTTCAGCAGCGCGTGCTGCACCCGTTCGCCCGAAGTCCCGCGCTGCTCACCACCTTCGGTTGCTTTTAATTTGTCGATTTCGTCGATAAAGACAATGCCGCGTTGCGCCTTGGCGACATCCCCGTCCGCCTTCTCCAGCAGGCGCTGCATCAAGGCCTCGATTTCCTCATTGACATACTTCGACTGCGCCAGCGAGGTAGCATTGGCGGTGACAAAAGGCACACGCACAATACGCGACAGCGTTTCGCACAACAGCGTCTTTCCCGTACCGGTCGGGCCAATCAGCAGGATATTGCTCTTGAGGATATCTACATCACCGCGCTGCTTGCCCACCCTGCGGTAATGCGAATACAAGGCCACGGAGAGTGTCTTCTTGGCCTCATCCTGTCCGACGACATACTGGTTAAGGTAGTCGGTGATCGCACTGGGCGTCAGTTTCTTTCCCTGCTTGGCCTGGCTGCTGGAACTCTCCATGTCATTCATCCTTGCTCAAGAATTATCTGATTTCATCATACTACCCGTGCAGTCTACATTGATGTGGCCCTTCCGGCATCTGTCCGGATAGCGTGAAACAGCGCCGCCATAGCAATCACGAAAAGTCGACTGATTTAGTTTTTATAAACAACTCGACTCCGTCCCGATAAATTGGTTATATTGCCGCCCGCAAAATTGATTAATTCCTGGTTCTTCTCCAGGACAAATATTCGGTCAACGTTAGACTGATCACGGAAAGATAATTTTATGGCGAGCGTTTTTTTCAGCAAACTTCTATCCTCCGTGTCGCCCCGCAGCGACAATTATTTCACCCTCTTCAATGACTTGACGGCCCTCACCGTACAAGGCGCAAAAATCCTTGCCACCATGAGTTCGGTCCAGGATCCGGCGGCGTTCAATCAGCTTTTCGTTGAAATGACGAAAACCGAAGGTGCGGCCGACGAAGTGACCAAGAACATCTTCCTGTCTCTGCACAAAACCTTCATCACGCCATTCGACCGGTGGGAAATCAAGGATCTGGCCAAGGCGCTGGATGACATGATCGATTGCATGGAAGACATTCCGCAACGCGCTCGGCTTTACGGCCCCGGCAGTTTTACCCCGGAAATGGCGGCACTCGGCCAGATCGCACTGCGTGCCACCGAGAAAGTCCAGGAAGCCGTCTCGCTGTTGTCGGACATGCGCAATGCCGACCGCATCCTGAACATATGCCAGGAAATCGGCGTGATCGAAAGCGAAGCAGATCGCGTCATGCGCGCGGGCATGGAACGCCTGTTTGCTGAAGTTTCGGATGCGCGCTCGCTGATTCGCTCCAAGGAAATTTACGAGCTTTTCGAGGAAGCCGTTGACCGCTGCGAGGATGCCGCCAACGTCATTCACGGTGTAGTGCTGGAACGGATATGATCGAGACGACGTTTCTGATCATGGCGGCTCTGGTCGTCGTGGCGCTGCTGTTCGATTTCATGAACGGCTTTCATGACTCGGCGAATTCGATTGCATTGATGGTCTCGACCCGGCTGCTAACGCCGCAAGCAGCGGTGATCTGGGCCGCTTTCTTCAATTTCATCGCTTTCCTGTTTTTCGGCCTGCATGTGGCAAACACTGTCGGCTCGGGCATCGTATCCACTGCGGTAATCGACAATGCGGTGATCTTCGGTGCGCTGTGCGGCGCCATCGTCTGGAATGTCATTACCTGGTGGTTAGGCATTCCCTCTTCCTCTTCGCACGGACTGATCGGCGGTCTGGTCGGCGCGGCACTGGCCAAAGCCGGCTGGTCAGCCATCATCGCACAAGGCCTCATCAAAACCTCGGCGGCAATTATCCTGTCGCCGTTGCTGGGACTCGTGCTGGCGGTTGCCCTGTCGATTGCGCTGCTCTGGATTCTGGAAAAATCACTGCCGCATCAGGCCGAGCGCAGGTTCAACAAACTCCAGTTCATCTCCTCATCCCTCTACAGCCTGGGTCATGGCGGCAACGATGCGCAGAAAACCATGGGCATCATCGCGGTTCTGCTGTATGCGAACGGCTACCTGCATGGCGAATTTCAAGTCCCGTTCTGGGTTGTGCTGGCTTGCCAGATCGCCATGGCGCTGGGAACCCTCTTCGGCGGCTGGCGCATCGTCAAGACCATGGGCATGGGCATCACCCGCATCCGGCCCACGGGCGCCTTCTGCGCCCAAACCTCAGGCGCCGTGACGCTGCTGCTCGCCACTTCTTTGGGCATCCCTGTCTCTACAACCCACACCATCACCGGCGCCATCGTCGGTGTCGGCCTGTCGCGCCGCCTTTCCGCAGTACGCTGGGGCGTTGCCGCACGTATCGTCTGGGCATGGGTGCTGACCATCCCTGCCGCGGGTTTGATGGGGGCATTTTTCTGGTACCTGGCAAGCGGATTCATGCGCTAGCGCATTGGGCCCGACATTCTGACCAGGCGGCGCTCCAGGGAAAGCTGCAAACCCGATAAGTTGCGTCAAATAATTTCGAGGACTGGCAACACATATTGGCATTGACTGCACGAACGCGGTCAATGATACTTCTGCCATGCATTTGAATTCCCGCACCCCTTCTTCAAAATCCCCGGCCCTCATATTTAATGAATAAACAGCTTCTTCTCGGTGCTGAGGCAATAGCACTGGCTGCCATCGATGCCGGAATATCGGGGGTATATGCCTATCCGGGCACCCCTTCTACTGAAATCACCGAATACATCCAGCGTTCAAAAGTCGCCAAACAAAACGGTGTTCGCTCCAAATGGTCGGCAAACGAAAAAACGGCTTATGAAGCGGCTTTGGGCATGTCGTATGCGGGCAAGCGCAGTCTGGTGTGCATGAAACATGTGGGACTCAACGTCGCTGCCGATGCATTCATGAACTCGGCGATAACGGGCGTGAATGGCGGGCTGGTAGTCGTGGTTGCCGACGACCCTTCTATGCATTCGTCGCAAAACGAACAGGATACCCGCGCCTACGGGCGCTTTGCCTACCTGCCGGTTATCGAGCCATCGAACCAGCAGGAAACCTACGATGCGGTGCGCTACGCTTTCGATCTTTCGGAACAAGTGAAGCTGCCAGTGCTGCTGCGTATCACCACCCGTCTTTCGCATTCCCGCTCGGTTGTAAAACAGCAACCCGCCAAAGAACAGAATGCGTTGAATCCATCGCAAGAAAAAAAGAAATGGATTCTGCTTCCCTCCAACGCCCGCAGCAACTATGCCGGGCTGCTGGCTTTGCAGCAGCCGTTGGTCGAACTCTCCGAAGTCTCGCCATTCAACAAACTGGTGGAAGGCAAAGGCAGTAAAGCGGTCATCGCATTTGGCATCGCCTATAACTACGTGATGGAAGTGAAGCAGGCCGAGAATCTCGATATTCCGGTTTTGAAGATTTCTCAATATCCGCTGCCTGACAAACAAATCAGGGCATTCGTGGATAAGTACGACGATGTGCTGATCGCCGAAGAGGGTTACCCGATTTACGAGGAGTTGCTCAAAGGCTACTTCGGCAACGCCAAATTCCGCGGCAGGCTCGATGGTGCATTGCCTCGCGCGGGCGAGCTTTCGCCAGATGCATTGGCCAAAGCACTGGGCGTGCCACGTCCGCAGACAAAAGCGATTCCTGAAGTCGTTGCCAACCGCCCGCCCATGCTTTGCCAAGGCTGCGGACACGGTGACCTGTACGTCGCAATGAACAAAGTCTTCGAATCGTATCCAGCCAAACATGTATTCTCCGACATAGGCTGTTACACCCTGGGCGCCCTGCCGCCCTACGACGCAATCAGCACCTGTGTAGACATGGGCGCCTCGATCACCATGGCCAAGGGAGCTTCCGACGCTGGCCTGCATCCGGCAGTCGCCGTGATTGGCGACTCAACGTTCACACACTCCGGCATTACCGGATTGATCGATGCCGTGAATGACGGCACTGCAATCACCGTCATCATTTCCGACAATGCCACCGTCGCGATGACCGGAGGCCAGAAATCTTCCGGCGACGGAAATCTTGTCGACATCTGCAAAGGCGTCGGCGTGGACGAAGCGCATATTCGTGTCATTGAGCCTTTGCGGAAGAACCTCCAGAACACTATTGCGGTATTGAAGGAAGAGTTCGAATACAAAGGCGTGTCTGTCGTGATTGCGCAGCGGGAATGCGTGCAGGTGGCAGTCAAGAACAAGAAGACTCGAAACAAACAGGCAGCAGCAAGCAAACCAACA
>CAYOJU010000141.1:0-6883 GCA_964404355.1 uncultured Sideroxydans sp.
TTACGTCAGTCTCCAAGGTGATGCTAAATTTTTCAAGCGCGCTTTAATACCAGAAAGAAATTCCAGTCGCAACAAGAAAATTAAGCCAAAAGGCGTTATACTATGCTAACTCCTTGTTTTTCAAGCATGCTTACCAATAATATCAAGGGCAGGCCAATCAGGGCATTGGGGTCATCACCCCTGATACTGCTAATCAGCGCAATACCCAGACCTTCGGATTTGGCACTCCCGGCACAGTGATAAGGCTGCTCCTTCTTCAGATAGCGCTCTATTTGCTCATCGCTCAGGCTGCGAAAGCTGACTTTGGTGATGGCAACATCAGTTTGCATCTCACTATTGACCGCGTTCAGCAAGGTTAGTGCGGTATAGAACTCCACTGTCTTGCCACGCATGGCGCTCAGCTGGAGCACGGCATTGTCATGGTTGAGCGGTTTTCCTATTTGTTGCCCATCCAGCAGCGCCACTTGGTCTGAGCCGATAATCAGCGCATTGGGGAAGCGTTTGGCCACAACTTGGGCCTTGATGCGCGACAGGCGCCATGATGTCTGCTCCGCACTTTCACCGGGAAGAGGTGTTTCATCGACATTGGGAGCGGCGGTCTGGAAAGGGATTTGCAGGGTGGAGAGCAGTTGACTCCTATATATGGAGGTCGAGGCCAGGACAAGCAGCTGAGAATTCAAGATATTCCTTTACGGCTTCTTTGACAGGGGAGGTCGGAATATATATCATGCGCGCCTCATGTTTGCACGGCCTTTCATAGACAGCGTGGACTTTGCCCGAAACGGCAGGGAAATACGCGGCGAAATAGCGGTGTCTGAGCTATCCAGGCTGGGTGATTTGCTGGCGAAACCCGATGGTTTGCTGACTTATATCGTCAATGGCTTTCGCGAAGGCGACAGCGACATGCTGGGGATTTCACTGTTGGGGGCATGTACCTTGAGGTGTCAGCGTTGCCTGGGTGAGCTGAAATATCCGGTGGATATGACATCACGCCTGCTTTTGCTTCCGGCCGACAGGCTGGATGAGGTTGAAGATGACGACGAGGTGGACGCCATCGAAGCCGTGCCCCGGCTGGACGTGCTGGCGTTGATTGAAGAAGAGTTGTTGTTGGGTTTGCCGTTCGCCCCCAGGCATCCTGATGGGGAATGTGCACCGGCAACGAATGGTTTACAACAGAAGGCGAGCCCGTTCGCGGTGCTGGCCGGATTAAAGAAGTAATACTGGTTTTTGTGAGGAGTAGATAAATGGCTGTTCAGCAGAATAAAAAATCCCCGTCCAAACGCGGGATGCATCGCGCGCATGATTTCTTGACTAACCCGGCACTGGCCATCGAGCCATCCACGGGTGAACCGCATCTGCGCCATCACATCAGCCCCAGCGGCTACTATCGCGGCAAGAAAGTCGTCAAGACCAAGGGCGAATAAGTCCATTCGGTCCTTTGCGAAGCTCTCCGTTTTGCGAGAGCCGAACTCTGTCCATTTTTCTCGCCTAATAGGATCGCCCAGTGGATATCACGATAGCTATTGATGCCATGGGCGGCGACCACGGAACACGGGTAACCGTGCCCGCGGCTGTCGCTTATCTGAAAAAACATCATGACGATGCTGTAGTGCTGGTCGGCTTGCCCGAGCCTATCGAAGCCGAGTTGAGCAAACTCGGCTTCGCCGATCGCTCACGTTTGCGCATTCATGCCACCACCGAAGTGGTCGGTATGGATGAATCGCCGCAATCGGCCCTGCGCGGCAAAAAAGATTCTTCCATGCGTGTCGCTATCAATCTGGTCAAGAACGGCGAAGCGTCGGCTTGTGTCAGCGCCGGCAATACCGGCGCCTTGATGGCCACCGCACGTTACGTACTGAAAACCTTACCCGGCATCGATCGGCCCGCCATCGCTTCCTTTTTGCCCACCGTCAAAGGACAGGTTTGTATGCTGGACCTTGGCGCCAATGTGGACTGTACGGCCGAACATCTGTTGCAGTTCGCGCTGATGGGCAGCACACTAGTGTCAGCGCTGGATCATAACGAACAACCCACTATCGGCCTGTTAAACATCGGCAGCGAAGACATCAAGGGCAACGAAGTGGTAAAGCAGGCTGCCGAATTATTGCAGGCCAGCGACCTCAATTTCTACGGCAACGTGGAAGGCGACGACATATTCAAAGGCGTCACCGACGTGGTGGTGTGCGACGGATTCGTGGGCAATGTCGCCCTGAAGACCGCCGAAGGCGTGGCCAAGATGATGGGCGGCTTCCTGAAAGAGGGCTTCAGCCAGAATTGGCTCACCAAACTGGGCGCGCTGGTATCCATGCCGGTACTGAAGGCCTTCAAGCACAGGCTGGATTCTCGCCGTTACAACGGCGCCAGTTTTCTTGGACTGAAAGGCATCGTGGTGAAGAGCCACGGTTCCGCCGATACGTTTGCCTTCATATGTGCCATCGAACGCGCGGCTGAAGAAGTACGAGGCGGCATGCTGAATCACATCAGCGAGCACGTCGAAAAGTGGCATCACACCCGCCAACAATCCGCAGGAGAGGCGCTTTGATTTATTCCAGGATTATCGGCACCGGCAGTTATCTGCCCGCCAGAGTGCTGACCAATTACGACCTCGAAAAGATGGTCGATACTTCGCATGACTGGATATTCACCCGTAGCGGTATCGTCGAGCGAAGTTTTGCAGCGGACGATGAGATGACCAGCGATTTGGCGTTGAATGCCAGCCGCAAGGCGATTGAAGCTGCTGGAATCAGTGCCGACGAAATCGACATGATCATCGTGGCCACGACCACGCCGGACATGCCGTTTCCAAGTACTGCCTGTATCCTGCAAGACAAGCTGGGCATCAGAAATGGCGGGGCTGCCTTCGATATGCAGGCTGTGTGCGGTGGTTTCGTCTATGCCTTGAACACGGCAGATATGTACATTCGTGGCGGTCAGGCCAGGACTGTACTGGTCGTTGGCGCAGAAGTGTTCTCGCGCTTGCTGGACTGGAATGACCGTACCACCGCCGTATTGTTCGGTGACGGTGCCGGTGCAGTGGTGTTGCGCGCTTCTGATCAGCCCGGCATTGTTGCGGCCAAACTGCATGCCGATGGCGCCCATCGTCATATGCTGAAATCCGACCCTCTGGTCTCTATGGATGGAAAAGCCGTATTCAAGTTCGCCGTCAAAGTGTTAAGTGAAGTGGTTGAAGAGGTGCTGGAAGAGCAAAAAATGCAAGGGTCCGACATCGACTGGATGGTGCCGCATCAGGCCAACATCCGCATCATCGAAGCTACGGCTAAAAAACTCGGTTTGGGAATGGAAAATGTCATCGTGACCGTTGCCAACCACGGCAACACCTCTGCAGCTTCGGTTCCGCTGGCGTTGGATACTGCGGTACGCGACGGACGCATCAAAGCCGGGCAGAATATTATGTTGGAAGCCGTTGGTGGCGGATTCACCTGGGGTGCGGTGTTGATTAAATGGTAATTGGCTTGTGGCTTGTAGCAAAACCGTTTGGCTACCCGCTACTGGCTACAAGCTCCATAAGGTAATGAAATGACTAAATTCGCTTTCGTATTTCCGGGCCAGGGTTCGCAATCGCGCGGCATGATGAACGGCTATGCCGATTTTGCTGCCGTGCGCGACACGTTTACCGAGGCTTCCGACGTATTGAAACAAGACCTTTGGCAACTGGTTGCCGAAGGCAGTGATGCCGACTTGAATTCCACGGTCAATACACAACCCATCATGCTGGCAGCAGGCGTAGCTGTTTACCGCGCGTGGCAATCGCAGAACGGTGCGAAACCCGCCATCATGGCAGGCCACAGTCTTGGTGAGTACACAGCGTTGGTGGCAGCAGGTGCATTGAGCTTTGCCGATGCCTTGCCTTTGGTGCGCTACCGCGCTCAATGCATGCAGCAAGCTGTGCCGGAAGGCGTGGGTGGCATCGCAGCGATTCTCGGGCTAGATGATGATGATGTTCGAGCCATCTGTGCAGAAGGTGCTCAGGGCGAGGTGCTGGAAGCGGTAAACTTTAATTCCGCCGGACAAGTAGTCATCGCAGGTAACCGTGCTGCGGTCGAACGCGGCATGGAACTGGCCAAGGCCAAGGGTGCAAAACGCGCCATCATGCTGCCGATGAGCGTGCCATCTCATTGCAGCTTGCTGAAGGGCGCTGCGGAACAGTTGCGTACCTATCTGAACAATGTCACTGTGCAATCTCCGGCGATTCCCGTGTTGCACAATGCCGATGTCGCGGCTTACAGCGATGCGGCAAAAATCAAGGATGCGCTGGTGCGACAGTTGTATTCGCCCGTGCGCTGGGTAGAAACCGTACTGGAGTTTGGCAAACAGGGTATTACGCACAATGTGGAATGCGCGCCGGGCAGGGTGCTGGCAGGCTTGAACAAGCGCATCGACACGAACCAGCAGGCCTTGGCCATTAACGATGGTGCAGCGCTGAATTCTGCTTTAAGTATACTTGTATAAACTTATTTGTATTTTTCACCGATTTGGCAAAGGGAGGATGTTATGTGTTTAAAAGGAAAAACAGCTCTTGTAACAGGTGGTGCTCGCGGAATTGGCAAAGCGATTGCGCTCAAGTTGGCTCAGCGTGGAGCCAACATCGCTATTCTGGATATGGGCCTGGCACCCGATACGGTCAAGGAGATCGAGGCGCTTGGGGTCAAATCCATCAGCCTGGAAGCCAATGTGACCAAGCTTGACTCGGTAGAAAAAGCCGTCGAAAGTGTGATTAGCACGTTCGGTAGCCTCGATATGGTGGTGAACAATGCCGGGATTACCAAAGACAATCTTTTCTTGCGCATGAAGCCGGAAGAGTGGGATATGGTTCTTTCCGTCAATCTGACCGGCGCATTTAATGTTTGCAAGGCTGTTAATAAACAGATGTTTAAACAACGCTCTGGCAAGATAGTGAATATTGCCTCTGTCGTTGGGCAGATGGGCAATGCAGGACAGGCAAACTATGCCGCTTCCAAGGCTGGCCTGATCGGCCTGACCAAGACACTGGCGCGTGAGTTTGCAGCGCGAAATATCCAGGTCAATGCGGTTGCTCCCGGGTTTATCAATACAGAAATGACTGAAAAGCTGCCGGCTGATGTGAAACAGCATTTTGTTAACAACATTCCGGCCGGTACTTTTGGCAGTGCTGAAAATGTCGCCGATGCCGTGGCCTTCCTTTGCAGCGCAGACTCGGACTATGTTACCGGCCAAGTCATCAATGTTGATGGCGGGATGGTGATGTCTTAACGTTAGTTACAAGCAAGTTGATGGTGGATACGCAAGGGTGATGTGGTGTTTTGGAATTCGGCGCAAGTTTGGTAGAATGCTCGCGCTTTTCGAACTTTAATCAGAGTAGGAGAATCAGGGATGTCAAACGAACAACGCGTCAAGAAAATCGTAGCTGAGCAACTGGGTGTGAACGAGTCCGAAGTCAAGAACGAGTCTTCCTTTGTGAACGACTTGGGCGCCGACTCTCTGGATACCGTGGAACTGGTTATGGCCTTGGAAGAAGAATTTGGCGTTGAGATTCCTGATGAAGATGCAGAGAAGATCACCACCGTTCAACAAGCGCTCGACTACGTCAACGCTCATTCCAAGTAATCTAGTCTGAATCTAATCGTTTCTTTCCGTAACGGAGTCCAGTTTGGCTAGGCGCAGAGTGGTAGTGACCGGATTGGGCGCAATTACGCCCGTCGGTGTAGGGGTTGCCGAAACATGGCAAAACATCGTGGCAGGCAAATCCGGTATCGGGCGTATTACGCGCTTCGATCCCAGCCCTTTTGCCTGCCAGGTGGCAGGCGAGGTCAATGGGTTCGATGTGACCCAATACCTTCCTCCCAAGGATGCCAGGCGCATGGATCGCTTCGTTCATTTCGGTCTTGTGGCCGGCATGGAAGCATTCAAGGACTCCGGCTTGGTGGTTACGGAACAGAATGCCGAGCGTATCGGCGTGTGCATCAGTTCGGGTATTGGCGGCCTTCCAATGATCGAAGAGACGCATAACGACTTTCTGGCTGGCGGCCCGCGCAAGATTTCGCCGTTCTTCATTCCCGGCACCATCATCAACATGATTTCCGGCAACCTGTCCATTATGTATGGACTGAAGGGGCCGAATTTCTCTGTGGTGACTGCCTGTACCACCGGTACACACAGCATCGGTGAATCCTACCGCATCATCGAATACGGCGATGCCGACGTGATGATCGCCGGCGGTGCCGAATCCACCATTTCGCCCTTGGCGATTGGCGGCTTCTCATCCGCCAAGGCGCTGTCTACTCGCAATGACGATCCGGCTACAGCCAGCCGTCCTTGGGACAAGGATAGAGACGGTTTCGTGATGGGTGAAGGCGCAGGAGTGCTGGTACTGGAAGAATACGAACATGCCAAGGCACGCGGCGCGAAGATTTATGCCGAGCTTTCGGGTTATGGCATGAGTGCCGATGCCTACCACATGACCGCACCGAGTACGGACGGCCCAAAACGCAGCATGGTCAATGCGTTGCGCAATGCGGGTCTGAATCCGGATCAAGTGCAGTACGTCAATGCGCACGGCACCTCGACCCCGTTGGGCGACAAAAACGAGACAGAGGCAATCAAGTTGGCGTTTGGCGATCATGCCAAAAAGCTGGTAGTGAGTTCCACCAAATCGATGACTGGTCACTTGCTGGGCGGGGCGGGCGGTATCGAATCCCTGTTCTGCGTGCTGGCGATCCACCATCAAATTGCACCCCCAACAATTAACGTGTTTGAGCAGGATCCTGACTGCGACCTGGACTACTGCGCCAACACGGCGCGCAAGATGAAGATCGATGTCTCGGTGAACAACAATTTCGGCTTTGGCGGAACCAACGGTTCTTTGGTATTCCGCAAGGTCTGATCC
>CAYOJU010000142.1:0-6881 GCA_964404355.1 uncultured Sideroxydans sp.
GACTACCGATCCTGCTCGCGCTGCCGAGATGACAAAGATTGCGAATAACTTTTCCAAGGCAGATACCAATGGTGACGGGAAAGTAAGCGCACAGGAAGCAATGTCATTCGACAAGGCCAATTCCAGCAGCTCAAGCACATCGAATGCGTCTGCATATCAAGCCACCTCGAAGATTGAAGCCGATATCCAGAACCTGATTCAAGAGCTGACATCATCTACATCCAGTAACGGAACGACTTCAACATCGAGCTCGAGTTCGGGAACGACCAGTTCTTCGCTCACCGATTTGCAGTCAAGCTTCCAGAATTTGATCAGTGTGCTGAACGGGTCTGGCAGCTCAAGTACCGCGACACTGGAGAGTTTTCTGAGCAATCTTGCAAGCAATCTTCAGGGCTCGTCCAGCACTGGCAATATCGTGGCCACCAAAGTGTAGTTCTCGCCGATGCAGCACTGTTACCGGCGTGGCGACATGTCCACGCTGGTAATTCTCGCGGCGAGGCACTCCGATCCGCTTCCGGCAAATGCCACAAAAAGGAGATCGCCCGGACTAGAAAGGTATCGGACGATACGTAGCGATAGTGGCAACTGTTTTTACGTTGGGTGCCTACCTTTTCGGCGGCGCAGCGGCTTGCCATAATCGCGCACGCCATGGGGGCTGCACCTTTCGGTCTACCTATGTTGCGCCGGACATGCCGGTACCTGCCGCGAGGTCGGTAGAATCAATTGGCGCAAAAGGTCTGTCTCCATATGAGGGTGAATCCTGGTGGCCAGAAGCGACCGCTTTTGCAGGAAAAGCGGACTTCACCCCAGACTGCGTAGACAGCCTTTTCAATTTAGCGATGAGGTCTTTTATGGCCGAGATGTGTTGCTTTATCGAAATTCTCATGGGGGTCTGCTAGGGGGCGAAAGTGAGAGTTCGCCAGTGTCCGGTTTGCGGCAACGAATTTGCTAAGAGCCATGACCGGAGTGGCCGAAAAGTCGAAGGTCGCAGCTTACAACTAATGTTCCATTCCTGGCACAATCCGGAACCTAAAAACGGCAGCACTTGCCCTTTGCTCCGTTCATTGCGCAATGACTGCTAATCTTCGGAAGTGAAGATATAAATAAACGTGGCGACAGTCACCACACCAACCAGGCCGATAAGCCATTCTCCCAGCAGCACTTGATCGTGTATCCCTATCATCTTGACGAGATAGGGTAGTAGTTGAAGGATCGCAAGATCGAACGATAATATGATGACGCCTATAACGAGGTTTTTCCGCGTCATCCATTTTTGTTTAAGATTTTCCTGATATTTCCGCTGCCGTTCCAGAGCAGCATGGAATTCATCTGGTGATAGTCGTGTTTGCGACTGGTTAAGGATTTTTTTGTACAAAGGAACCTGAATGCCGATGCGACGCTTCCTTTCAAGACCTTCCACAGGCTGGGTGTCTTGTGTCTCGGTTTCTTTGTCGAATTCGTTATTCATGACTTATTTTAGATCCCGGTCAACTTCCTCTACAGCTTAACTCAAGTCCAACAGTAACCAACTGATATTGGTTGTTATCGGAACCTTACTCAGGTACTTGAACGAAATCGTGGCTGACCCAAACATCTGCAGTAAATTCAAATCCGTCCGCATTCCAGGTATCGTCTTTGTAGGCGGGATCGCAGCCTTCAACGATGAAGGGCGTATCGTCCTCGTCGTCCGCGTCCGGGACCGTTACATCCACGACGTAGATAAGCAAGTCAGGGTCGGTGCGGGAAAGGTATGTTTTTCCGATCTGTGGCGGTTTGATTTGCATAATGGCTAGCCTGGAGTGTGGTTATGGAGCTTCAGACTACTGCCAAAGCGTCCGTCTCTGCAACAGGCAAAGGATAATCAGTTTCCGGGATTCAGCAGATTTCGCATGCTTGTCATTACGCCGGAGCAGGGTGCTGCGGTAGCACCACCCTGAATACAGAGCCCTTGCCGAGTTCGCTTTTGACTTCGATTCGTCCGCCATGCTCCTGCACAATATTGTAGGACAACGACAGGCCGAGACCCGTGCCGGAGCCCACCGGCTTGGTCGTGAAGAAGGGATCGAAGATGCGGCTCAGATGTTCCGGCTTGATGCCCTTGCCGGAATCTTCAATTTCCACCCAGACATTATCTCCATCCACTCCGGTGCGAACCGTGATTCGACCGTGGCCATCGATTGCTTGTACGGCATTCATCAACAGGTTCATGAATACCTGGTTGAGTTGGGCGGGGATGCATTCGATCTGCGGGATACCTGCGTATTCCTTGATGACATCGGCTTTATATTTAAGCTCGTTCCACACGATGTTGAGGGTGCTGTCCAATCCCTGTTCCAGATTGGCCCATTGCTTTTCCTGCTTCTCCATGTGCGAGAAGTCTTTCAAGTCCTGGACGATTCGTTTGACCCGCTGTAAACCATCCATGGATTCTGACAGCAGGTTGCCGACATCCTTGCGCATATAGGCAATATCAACTTGCTGTTTCATTTCGGCCAGGGCGGCACGGGTTTCGACCGGCAGTTGCGCTTCGATGTTTTCGTAAGCGGTTAACGCCTTGAGCATATCCTGCATGTAACGTTGCAGCGTCCCCAGATTGGAGCTGACGAATCCGATGGGATTATTGATCTCGTGTGCCACGCCGGCAGCCAGTTGACCTATGGAGGCCATTTTTTCGGATTGCAGCAACTGGCTGTGCGCTTCGGCAAGTTTTTTTATAAGTTCCTGTTGTGCCTTCTTTTCGGTTTGCAGTGCAGCATTGGCAACTGTCAACTCGGCGGTGCGCTGGAGTACCCGTTCTTCCAGTTCGTCGTGCGACTTGCGCAGTGCCTGTTCGGCCGCCTGACGTGCGCGGGCGCTTTGCTCCATTGCCAGCGCCCGCTGGATGGCGGGCGCCAACCGGGCCAGGCGGTCTTTCAGCACGTAATCTTTGGCGCCCGCGTGGATCAGTTCCACTGCCGCGATGTCGGCGAGTGCGCCGGTGACCATGATTACCGGGATTTCCGGATGGCTGCGCTGTACGATTTCCAGTGCAGCCATGCCGTTGAAGTCGGGTAGCTTGTAGTCGGAAAGGATGATGTCCGGTTGGAACTCTTCAAGCGCGCGGATAAAAGAACCCCGCGTTTCTACCCGCATCGCAATGAAATCGATATTGGCCTTGTGCAGTTCATGTTCAGCCAAGCCGGCGTCGGTGAGCGTGTCTTCCAGCATCAAGACACGCAGCTTACGGTTCGAGGCCGCCTGTTCCATGACTATTTCGCCGCCGGATGGCTTGACGGTAACCAGCAAAGCCAAAGCCCGTAGGCGGGGGGCTTGCCTCTGCACAGGACGTAATGTGATCTGTGGTAAGAAGGACGCGACATTCGAGGAACATCCGTAACGTTGCTTACCGTCAAGATAGCATGAATGTCTGTTCTGTTCGAATGGTTGAGTTCATGCAAGTTGTTGTTGCAATGCATTGCGCAGGTCGTTGATTTCCTGCGGCCGGTCCAGTGCTTCGCCGCTGATCCAGAAAGTGTCTTCGGCACGGGCGCCCAGTGTGTTGATCTTGGCGCTATGCAGTTCGATGTGATGTAGTGCCAACAGGTAAGCGATGCGCGCCAGCAGGCCGGTACGGTCGCCGGCCACGATGGACAGGATATGGCGGCCTTTCTCGTCCTTCGCGATGCTGACTTGCGGCGCGATGGGGAAGTGCTTGAACTGGCGGCTGACCCTGCCGACATGCGGGGCTGCAAGCGGTGCGTCGCCGGTCAGTTGCTGGGCCAGTTCGAACTCGATGAAATTCATCACATCACGATAGACGGTTTTTTCATTGTTCGCATCCATCACCAGGAAGCTGTCCAGTGCGTAACCGTGATGCGTGGTGTGCACCTTGGCTTCCATGATGTTGTAACTCATGTGGGCGAAGAAACTGCAAATGCGCGCGAATAGATAGGGTTTGTCGGGCGTGTAGACGAGTACCTGCAGTCCTTCTCCGATACGGCTCAGGCGGGTTTTGACGACAGGCACCTCGCTGTTTACGCGATGTGCCAGCAGTCGCGCATGCCAGGCGATTTCATGCGCTTCATGGCGCAGGAAATATTCGGCATCCAGTTGCGCCCACAGCAATTCATACACTTCGGGGCTGATGGCGTACAGGGTTAGTGTTTCGGCAGCAAGTCGGCGGGCTTCGTCGACCTGGTTGGCGACCTTGCCTCCAACCATGAAACGCCTGGTCAACCAGAACAGGTCTTCGAGCAGCTTGCCCTTCCAGACGTTCCATATTTTGGGGCTGGTACCGCGGATGTCTGCGACGGTGAGCAGGTACAGGGCAACCAGGTAACGATCATTCGGGATATTTTGTGCAAACGCGGCAATGACATCCTGATCGGACAAGTCCTTGGACTGCGCGGTGGAGGAAAGTAGCAGATGTTGCCCAACCAGCCACACCACCAGTTCGCTGTCTTCTTTGGTCAGGCCATGTTGTTTGCAGAAGCGCGCAGCGTCTGCACGTCCCTTTGTTGCATGGTCGCCACCGCGTCCTTTGGCGATGTCGTGGAACAGGGCGGCGATATACAGCACTTCCGGCCGGGCAAAATCCTTCATCAGCTTGTTGCACAGCGGAAGTTCGTGCGCGTGTTTTTCCAGCGCGAAACAGCGCACGTTATGCACCACCATCAAGATGTGCTCGTCCACGGTATAGACGTGGAACAAGTCGTGCTGCATCTGGCCCATGATGTGCCCGAAAGCGGGCAGATAGCGTCCCAGGATGCCGCTCCGGCTCATGCGCCGCAACGCGTGGGTGATACCTTGTGGCTGACGCAGGATTTTCATGAACAACTCGCGGTTACGCGGGTTGTTGCGGAATGCAGCATTTATTTTGGGGCGTGCCTTCAGTAGCGCACGTGCGGTCGGCACGGAAAAACCGGTCAGGTTCGAATGCTGCTCCATCAGCAGGAAACTTTCCAGGATCGCCGATGGGTCTTGTTCGAACAGCGTTTCGTCGCGTGCTTCAAGCAAGTTGTCGCGCGCCAGGAAACGTTCATTAAGCGGCTCTATTGTGGCGCCTTCAGGGAACAAGTGCGTATGCAGGTTTTCCAGCAATACGGCGTTGAGCTGCAGTACCGCGCGCTTGGTGCGGTAGTAGCGTTGCATCAGGTGTTCGCTGGCGCGGCGCGTTTCGGTCGCCTCGATATGCATCTGTTCGGCCAGTTCGGTCTGGAAGTCGAACAGGATGCGGTCTTCGCGCCGACCGGCAATGTAGTGCAGTTGAATGCGCAGCTTTTGCAGCAGGGTTTCGTGACGCGTGATGGCTGACGCTTCCAGCGTGGTAATCAGTTTCTGTTCGGCCAGTTTGCGCCAGGTGTCGCCGAAGCCGCTGGCCCGGGCGATCCACAATACGGTCTGCAAATCGCGCAAGCCACCGGGGCTCTCCTTGATGTTGGGCTCGAGGTTGTAGTCGGTGTCGAGAAAGCGCGTGTGGCGCTGCTCCTGCTCTTTTACCTTGGCCAGGTAGAAGGCGCGACGGTTCAGGTGCTCGGAGAGCGTTTCGCGCATTTCAACGAACAGCGGCATGCTGCCGGTGATGTGGCGAGCTTCCAGCAGATTGGTCTGCACGGTGACGTCCGATGATTCGGCCATGCAGTCGCCTATGGTGCGCACACTGTGGCCGACCTCCAGGCCGATGTCCCACAACTTGCCGACCAGATCCTGCAAGTGTTGCTGCAACTCTTCATCGGGTTGCTGCGGCAACAGGATGAGCAGGTCGATGTCGGACTTCGGAAAGAGTTCGGCGCGTCCGTAACCGCCCACCGCCACCAAAGTCAGTTCCGGCGGCATGGCAAGTAATTGCCACACCATGCGCAGATGTTCGTCAACGATTCTGGTGTGGGCGTGCAGGTGGCGTACAGGCTGACTGTGGGTGGTATAGCCTTCCTGCAGCTTTCGACGAGCAGTGCGCAGACTGTCCCTGATTTCAGAGATTGCCTTCATTATCTTGAATATCAGGCGGGGATGGGCGGTGAACCGGCGGACAGGGTCAGCACCTCAAAACCGGTTGGGGTCACCAGGATGGTGTGCTCCCATTGCGCGGACAGGCTGTGGTCTTTGGTGACCACCGTCCAGCCGTCGCCCAGTTGCTTGATGCCTGCCTTGCCGGCGTTGACCATCGGCTCGATGGTGAAAATCATGCCAGCTTCAAGCCTGACGCCGGTTCCGGCTTTGCCGTAGTGCAATACCTGTGGCTCTTCATGGAATTTGCAGCCGATGCCGTGGCCGCAGAATTCGCGCACCACGCTGTAGCCCATGCCTTCCACAAAAGTCTGGATGGTCTGGCCGATGTCGCCCAGGTGCGCTCCGGCCTTGACCATGCGGATGCCGCGCCACATTGATTCGTAGGTTATCTCGCACAGCCGCTTGGCTTGAATGGAAGGTTCTCCGACGCAATACATGCGGCTGGTATCGCCGTGCCAGCCGTCCTTGATCGTGGTGATATCCAGATTCACGATGTCGCCATTCTTCAGTTTTTTATCGCTGGGAACACCGTGACAGACCTGATGATTGATCGAGGTACAGATGGATTTCGGATAAGGCGTGTGTCCGCCCGGTGCGTAATTGAGCGGTGCCGGGATGCAGCCCTGCACGTTGACCATATAGTCGTGGCACAGCCGATCGAGTTCTTCGGTGGTTACGCCGACTTGCACGAAAGGAGTAATGTAATCCAGCACTTCTCCGGCCAGACGTCCGGCGATGCGCATTTTTTCGATTTCCTGCGGGGTCTTGATGCTGATGGACATGGCTTGTAATTTAATAGCGTACAGTCAGGAGGATAGAGGATAGAACGCCCCAGCACAACATCAAGCGTACGTCCCGGTCAAAAAAAAGGCACGCTCATCGCGTGCCTTCTT
>CAYOJU010000143.1:0-6858 GCA_964404355.1 uncultured Sideroxydans sp.
AGCAAGCAATTATGAGCTCCCTCAAAACAATACAAGACATGATGGTCAAGCAATTCGACCTCAAGCTGGAAGATCTGACGCCCGATGCCACCCTGGAAGGATTGGGGCTGGACTCGCTATCGGTGATCGAATTCACATTCAACCTTGAAGACGAACTGAAAATCACCATGCCCGACGAACGAGTAGAACTCAAAACGCTGCAGGACGTGGTTGATCTCCTGGACAAGCTCATCGCCGAGCAAAAAAAAGACTCGGCACAGTAAGCCTCCCATGACCAGGCGCGTTGTCATCACTGGACTCGGCGTCATCTCCCCCGTCGGTCAAGGTCCCGCAGAATTCTTCAGCAACCTGCTGGCCGGCCGTTCCGGCATCAAACGCCTGCAGAACGACTTCGTTGAGAAACTCACCATCCGCATCGGCGCACCGGTGGAAAATTTCGATCCCGCAGCCCACTTCAGCAAGATCCAACTTAGCGGCATCGAACGTTTCAGCCAGTTCGCACTGGTCGCCGCCGAACAAGCTGTGCAGGATGCACAGCTTGTGCTCGATGATGCGGAACAGCCGCTTGCCGGCGTTTGCATGGGCTCCTGTCTGGGCGGCGCCAGCACAATGGAAGATGGTTACGTCGAAACGCTGCTGCACAACCCGCCGCGCGTGAAGCCGCTGAGCGTGCTGCTCAGTATGAATAACGCCGCCGCTTCCCACCTTTCCATCAAATATCATCTGCAGGGCGCGAACATGACTTATGCCACCGCCTGCTCCTCTTCGGCGATCGCCGTCGGCGAAGCCTACCGCCAGATCAAACACGGCTATGCCGATGTGATGCTCGCTGGCGGCTCGGAGGCAATGCTGACATTGGGCGCAATGAAAGCATGGGAAGCATTGCGTACCCTGGCTCTGGAAGACACTAACGATGCGGGCGCGTCGTGCAAACCGTTCTCGAAGAACCGCAGCGGTCTTGTCCTCGGGGAAGGTGCCGGAGTATTGGTACTGGAAGACGCGGAACGCGCCGTGAAGCGCGGGGCAAGGATTTATGCTGAACTGGTCGGTTACGACTGCTCATCCGATGCCAGCCACATCACCAAACCGGATGCTGCCGGGCAGACGCGCACCATGCTCAATGCCCTGCGCGAAGCTCAGCTGCAGCCGCAGGATATCCACTACATCAATGCCCACGGCACCGCCACACTGGCGGGCGACATCGAAGAGACCAAGGCGATCAAGAACGTGTTCGGTGCGCACGCGGGCAAGGTTCCTGTGAGTTCGACCAAGTCCATGCACGGACATCTGATGGGCGCGACAGGTGCGGTTGAATTCATGGTCGCGTTGCTGGCGCTGGAGAACCAGGCCATTCCGCCCACAATCAACCTGCACGAACCCGACCCCGAATGCGACCTGGATTACGTGCCCAACCAGGGCCGCAGCAAGGTCAAGCTCGACGCGGTGATGTCCAACTCGTTTGCGTTCGGCGGCAGCAACGCGGTGCTGATCGCAAAACGCTTCAAGGCTTAAACTTCTCAGGTTAAACCGGACAGTATCTTTTCCAGCCGCTTCACCGACACGATTACCGGTGTCTTCAGTTCCTGCGCATAGAGCGACACGCGCAACTCCTGCATCATCCAGCCGAAGTCTTCCAGCCGCGCGTCCACCTCACCGTGCTGCGCGGATAACCGGCGTTGCCATTGTTGCTGTAAAGGATTCATCTGCGCCATGTTTTGCGCATCGCGTGCCGGATTTCCCCGCAGTTTTTCCAGGCGGACGTTGATCGCCTTCAGGTAGCGCGGCATATGTTGCATACGCTCGTATGGGGTACGCGCAACCCACTCCTTGCCCAGCAACCATTCGCACTGGCTGCGAACATCCTGCAAGACCTGGGTATGCGATTTGAAACCGGGCAGGGATTTTTGCAAAGCATGATGTTCAGCCAGTACAGCAGCTACCAGCCGCGCGATTTCCTGTGCCACCAGATTCAAACGCGCTTTTGCGTCCTTGCAGCGCGTGGCGAATTCCTTTTCGGTTTCCGGCAACGGATCGTTCAGGCAGCAGCGGTCGAAAGTCACCGCCAGGATTTGCCGCTGCAAGTCTTGCGGCGAACCAAAAGGCAGCCACTGCATGGCCATCGCCTGTAACCCCGGCAGATTCTTCTCCAGATACTTCACCTGCTCCTTCAGCGCCAGCATGAACATGCGCCGCAAGCCCAGGCGATGCGCGGCCAGCGCGGTATCGCGGGTATCGAAACGCTGCAGCGACACCGCATCACCCTCGTCCACCAGCGCATTGAACACGGTGATGGTCTGTCCGGCGCGCGGCTCGGTACTGGTCGGTTTGAAATCCCCGAACTTCCATTCGGTATAGCGTTCCCCCGAACTCTTCGGCTGTGGAGTCGCATTCTTCGCCGACACCACGGGAACCGGGACGCTCTGCTTTGGCGCCCACTCGCCACGCAGCTGGGCAAAGTTGCGTGACATGCCGAGTTGGCGCCCGTGCTCATCCACCACGCGGAAGTTCATCAGCAAGTGCGCGGGCAATTGCTCCAGACGGAAGGCATCCAGCGGCACTTCGATCTGCCTCTGTTCGCGGATGTAGCGTGCCAGCGCCTGCAGCAAGGGCGTGTCGGATGGTTTTACCGCGAGACAGAACGCCGCCGCAAATTCCGGCACCGGCACGCAGTGCCGACGCAACTTCTGCGGCAGCGATTTCAGCAACTGCGCGATCTTCTCCGCCAGCACGCCCGGCACAAGATATTCACAACGGGGTGCTGATACCTGATTCAGCAAAGCTTGCGGCGCGGTCAGCGTCACGCCGTCGTCGCTCTTGCCGGGCGCAAAGTTGTACGCCAGCGCATAACTCACGTTGTTCATCAGTAGTTGCGGCGGGAACTGCTCGGTGGTGATGCCTGCCGCCTCGTGCCGCATGAGGTCATCTTTTTTCAGGTATAGCAATTTCGGCTGCTCGCGCTCCGCTTCCTTGCGCCAATGCTCGAACGCCGCACCATTGTGGATGCCTGCCGGGATGCGCTCGTCGTAGAACGCAAAGATAAGTTCATCGTCCACCAGCACATCCGGACGGCGCGCCTTGTGTTCCAGCGCTTCGATGTCGGCAATCAATTTCTGGTTGTGCGCAAAAAACGGCGCCTGCGTGTTGAATTCACCCGTTACCA
Source organism: uncultured Sideroxydans sp. (assembly GCA_964404355.1). Taxonomy (GTDB): domain Bacteria; phylum Pseudomonadota; class Gammaproteobacteria; order Burkholderiales; family Gallionellaceae; genus Sideroxyarcus. Next base: position 3,161 of record CAYOJU010000143.1, read on the forward strand.
GTGCCTCGCGAATGAAAATTTCGCGCGACTCCGCAACGTTCATCGGCCCGTAATGCACGCGCTTCTTGGGATTGATGACCAGCCCGTACAGGGTGCTGCGTTCCCACGCCGCCACCTGCGCCGCCTTCTTCTCCCAGTGCGCGTCGAAGTAGCTGCGCTTGATCAGATGCGCGCCGACCTCCTCCAGCCACTCCGGTTCGATGCGCGCCACACAGCGCGCAAACAGTTTGGTCGTCTCCACGATCTCCGCCGCGACCACCCACTTGGTGCCCTTTTTTGCCAACACCGAGTTCGATGCGATGAAGAACTTGATCTCGCGCGGACCGAGGTAATACGGCTCCCTGTCCACCCCCTTGCAACCGATATTGCCCAACAGGCCGGTCAGCAGGGCTTTATGTATTTGTTCGTAAGTGGCAGGCTGCTCGTTGAAGCGCATGCCCATCTCCGATACCTGCGCATGCAGCTGCTGGTACAGCTCATGCCATTCGCGCAAGCGCAGAGGCGACAGGAATTTTTCGCGGCATTCGTTCGCCCACAACTTGTTGGTCTTCTTGTGCTTGATCGCATCCTGAAACCACGTCCACAACTTGATGTAGGCAAGAAAATCCGAGCGCTCGTCGTTGAAGCGCTGATGCGCCGCATCCGCCGCCTCGCGCCGTTCCGAGGGTCGGTCACGCGGATCCTGCAGCGCCAGTGCGCTGGCGATGATCAGTATCTCGTTCAGGCACTGGTACTGCCGCCCAGCCAGCAGCAGGCGCGCAACTTTCGGATCCAGCGGCAGCTTGGCCAGTTCGTGACCCAGCGGCGTGAGTTGGCGCATGTCGTCGATGGCATTCAGTTCCTGCAGCAACTGGTAACCGTCGGCAATGGCGCGCGAACCCGGCGGCTCGATGAACGGAAACTCTTCCACCTCGCCCAGCCCCAGCGCACTCATGCGCAGGATGACGGTGGCCAGCGACACACGGAAAATTTCAGCATCGGTAAACTCGGGGCGTTGCAGGAAATCCGCCTCTTCGTACAAGCGGATGCACACGCCGCTCATCACGCGACCGCACCGACCGGCGCGTTGGTTGGCCGCAGCGCGCGCGATGTTCTCAATGCGCAATTGCTCCACTTTCTGCCGCACGCTGTAACGGTTGATACGCGCCAAACCGCTGTCGATCACATAGCCGATATTGGGTACGGTGAGCGAAGTCTCCGCCACATTGGTAGCCAGCACCACGCGGCGCACACCGGAGGCAGGCTTGAACACGCGATCCTGCTCGGCGATGGACAGGCGCGAGAACAGCGGGAGAATTTCCAAGCCCTTGTGCTGATGCTTGCGCAGCGCTTCGGCGGTGTCGCGTATCTCGCGCTCGCCTGGCAGGAACACCAGCACATCACCTTTCAGTCCACCGATGCTCAACTCATCCAGTGCGCTGCATATCGCCTGCGGTATGTCCTGCATATCGCCTTCTTCATCCTGCTGCGGCGGACGGTAGCGCACCTCGACAGGGTAGGTGCGTCCGGAGACTTGGATGATAGGGGCAGATATTGACGCCGACATCCCCTCTCCCTCCGGGGGAGGGTTAGGGAGGGGGTTGGCTTTTAGCGCCTCAAAAATCCTCTGTAGAACCCCCTCGGTATTTGTTAAAACCTCGTTGTTCCAAAATCGCAACACTGTAATGCCTTGCTTCTGCAACCACGCACTACGAACTTCATCATGCTCGCGTTGTGCGCCCTCTGCATGCTGCCCCCCATCCAATTCAATTGCCAGTTTTGCCTGGTGGCAATAGAAATCGAGAATGTAAGATCCCAGCGGATGCTGACGACGGAAGCCAAAGCCGTAAAGTTGATTCCTCCGCAGGAGTTGCCAAAGCAAATTTTCTGCGTCGGTTGCATTTTTTCGTAACTCGCGCGCATGAGTAAGCAACTCTTCGGGTAGTGCGGAGCGAAGCTCAAGCTTTTCCCCCTCCCTAGCCCTCCCCCGCTGGGAGAGGGGACTTACCGCAAAGTGTTTGGAGAAACGCTCCGCATCCAGCGTAGCCGAAGTAATGATGAGCTTCAAATCGGGACGTTGCGGCAGCAGGCGCTTGAGATAGCCCAGCAGAAAGTCGATATTCAACGAACGCTCGTGCGCCTCGTCGATAATGATGGTGTCGTAATTCCTGAGATTCGGATCGTGATGTATCTCGGCCAGCAGGATGCCGTCAGTCATCAGCTTGACGCAGGTGTCTGGCGACACCTTGTCGTTGAAGCGCACTTTGTAGCCGACCAGTCCACCGAGTTCCGATTTCAGTTCATGCGCGATACGCGCCCCCACCGAACGCGCCGCCACCCGCCGCGGTTGCGTATGACCAATGACGCCCAGCACTCCGCGCCCCAGACTCAGGCATATCTTGGGCAGCTGTGTAGTCTTGCCCGACCCGGTTTCGCCGCACACAATAACGACCTGATGTTTTTCAATGGCCTGTGCCAATTCCTCGCGCCGCGCCACCACGGGCAAGTCGGCAGGGTATTCGATGGCGGAAAGTTGCTGGATACGCGCCAGGCGGCGCTGGGCTAATGGTGACAAAGCTGCATTCATGACGGGCGATTTTACCTGCTGCAAATGATGCCCGCACAAAAACTACGTGAGAACGGAAGTCCCAAGCTCACGGGCATTTTCTTTTTCAACGCAAGGGATTGATTGCGGCAGGCCGATTATGCAGTTTTCAAAATCCGGAAAGTCACTGTCCCGGGCCTGTTCTCGCTCAACTCCAGGCGATAGCCGGATTGCGCCGCCCAGCGGGCGACTTGATACAACCCGACCCCCATGCCGTCCTCGGAGGGTACGATCGTATTCAGCAATTGTTTGGCGACCCCGCTTGGTATTGCGCTGCCATTGTCACTGATGCTCAGGCTGAGCGGCTCGCAAGACAAAATCGCCGAGACAGTAATGCTGGGCTCGCGCATACGTTTTTTGCTCGCATTATCGATCAGGTTGTCGGCAACGCAATCGAACAGGGCGACAGGAATGGACAACTGGCCAATATTCGAGGGGCAGTGCCATTCAACGTGGCGGTGCTGATAGCGCTGACGCAAACTTTCCCACCATGTTCCCAGCGGCAATTCAACGGCGTCTTCCTGCGTTTGCGGAGACTTGAGCTTGGACAGGATGAGTTCGATGCGCTGGGTCAGCACCGGCAACTGGCGTTGCAAAACAGGTTGCGCCCGTTCCGGTTGTTCGCGCGCAACGGAAGTGAGCGCGATCAAGGATTGCAGCATGTTCTTGAGATCATGGGTGAGGCGCGCGCCCGTTTCATAGATCGTCTGCAGGCGTGTGATCTCGCGCAGATTCTGTTCGCGCCGCTTGGCCTGATAGAAGTGCCCCAGCAAGCGGGCAAGCAGACGCACGTGCAGCAACACCGTGGGCGACACCGCGCGGTGGCTGAAGAGGGTGAGACTCAGGTCCTGATCGAACACCTCGATGCGATGCGGCGTGGAAATACCCAGCGTACCTTGTCCGCGATCCGATGACCACGACAGCCCGGATATCCAGGGTATCTCGGCAAGATACTCGTTGGCGCGCGCCAGAAAAGTCTCCGGATCCTGTTCCTGCTGTGCAGCGACGGCAAGTCGCTTAAGCCATATCTCAAACGGCGTACCGATGGTCAACAGGTAGCGCGAGAAGAGCGCCTGAAAACCGGAAAAACCCATGCGCGGATTCCACAATGCGG
>CAYOJU010000144.1:0-6839 GCA_964404355.1 uncultured Sideroxydans sp.
GGGGAGTTTGCAAAATGAGAAGCATCATCCGGTTTGTTCTGAAACATGTTTTCCAGCTGCTGTTCCGCATTCGCACCACGGGGTTGGATAAAAACATCGACACCAGCAAATTGCTGGTCATTGCCAATCACGAGTCATTCCTGGATGGGTTGCTGCTGGGGTTGAATTTGCCTTTCGATCCGGTGTTCGTGGTGCACACGGGCGTAACGCGCAATTTCTTCTTCCGTCTGGTATTGAGCATGGTGGACTATCTTGCGGTCGATCCCACCAGCCCGATGGCAATCAAGAAAATCATTCGCCTGGTCGAGTCCGGACGTCCGGTGGTGATCTTCCCCGAAGGGCGCATCACGGTGACAGGCTCGCTGATGAAGGTGTACGAAGGTCCGGCATTCGTCGCCGCCAAGACCGGCGCAACGATCTTGCCTGTGCGCCTGGACGGCCCCGCACGTTCCTACTTCAGCCGTATCTCCGGCAAATATCCGCGCCGCATGTTTCCGCGCGTCACCATTTCGGCACAACCCACGACTGTCATTGACATGCCGGAGGGCGATACGACCAAGCAGCGCCGCCGCAAAGCGGGCGAGGCGATGCGCAAACTGATGCAAAAGATGCTGTTTGAATCGCATCCGAAACAGACGCTGTATTCGGGTTTGCTGGATGCCATGGACATCTACGGCCGCGACCGTCGTGTGCTGGAAGACGTCAAGCAAATTGAATATTCCTACGGCGAACTGCTCAAGATGACACTGGGACTGGGGCGTTTGGTGGCCAGAAACAGTGAGCCGGATGAGTGTGTCGGCATCCTCATGCCCAACCTCGCCGCGACAGTGTGCATGATGATTGGCGCCGGTGCGCAAGGTCGTGTGCCCGCCATGCTGAACTACAAGGCGGGTTCCGGCGGCATGCAGGATGCCTGTACTGCGGCAAAAATACGCACCATCTTTACCTCGCATGCCTTCATCGAACAGGCAAAGCTGGAAGCCGATGTGGCGGGAATACAGGGTGTAAGGATTCTGTACCTGGAAGATTTGCGTCCAAAAATGAGTGTGGGCGACAAGCTGTGGGTGCTGTTCGGCATGCTGTTCCCTCGCATGATGGAACAGCGCAGCGATCCAGAAAGCACGGCGGTCGTACTGTTCACCTCAGGATCGGAAGGCAAGCCCAAAGGCGTGGTGCTGTCGCATCGTGCGCTGCTGTCCAACATTGCGCAGATCCGCTCCATCATCGATTTTTCTTCCGAAGACAAAGTGCTCAACGCGCTGCCGATCTTTCATTCCTTCGGCCTGACCGGCGGTGCCTTGCTGCCCATCATGACCGGCATGAACCTGTTCCTCTATGCCACGCCGTTGCACTATCGCGTGATTCCGGAAGTAGCCTACGACCGCAACTGCAGCGTGATGTTCGGCACAAGCACCTTTCTCGCCAACTACGCCAAGTTCGCGCACCCCTATGACTTCTTCCGCTTGCGCTATGTGGTAGCGGGTGCAGAAAAACTTTCCACCGCAGTGCGCGAACTCTGGTTCGAGAAATTCGGCATCCGCATCCTGGAGGGTTATGGAGCGACCGAGACGGCCCCGGTGCTGGCAGTGAACACACCAATGGCCTATCGCAGCGGCACGGTCGGGCAGTTGCTGCCTTGCATCGAACATCGCTTGATCCCCGTTCCGGGAATCGAGAAGGGCGGCATGCTGCACGTGCGCGGTCCCAACGTGATGTCCGGCTACTATCGCTATGACAATCCCGGTGTGCTGCAAGCGCCTTCTTCCGAAGCAGGTGAGGGCTGGTACGAAACGGGCGATGTGGTGAGCATCGACGATGACGGTTTCGTCTCCATCGTCGGGCGCGTCAAACGTTTTGCCAAGGTCGCGGGCGAGATGGTGTCACTGGAAGTGGTGGAGAAGCTGGCAACACAGGCCTCGGCCGGTGCAATGCACGGCGCCACTACGCAGCCAGACGGCGCACGCGGCGAGGCCATCGTGCTGTTCACCACCGATGCTACCCTGACGCGCGATGCGTTGTCCGCATCCGCCAAGTCGCTCGGCATCCCGGAGATCGCGGTACCGCGCAAGATACAGCGTGTGGACGCGCTGCCGCTGCTGGGCACCGGCAAGACCGACCACGTAACGCTTAAACGTATGGCGGAGGCAGTATGACGAACGAAAGAAATACGCTGGACATGCCGCTGCTGTCGCTGGGCATGATGTCCGTGCTGGTGGCGCAGTTCTTTTCCGCACTGGCCGACAATGCCATCCTGATCGCGGCCATCGCCATCGTTAAATCACAGGGATTGCCCAATCTGGTACCGCTACTGCAGGAATCATTCGTTGTACCCTTCATCCTGCTGGCGCCCTTCGTGGGGCAAGTTGCAGACGGATTTCCCAAGGGCCGTGTGATGCTGGTGGGTAACCTGATCAAGCTCTCTGGCGCCATCGCCATGTTGGCGGGTGTTAATCCGCTCACCGCCTACGGCATGATTGGCATCGGCGCGGCCATGTATTCGCCGGCAAAGTACGGCATCCTTGCGCAAATGTTCGGGCCCTCCTCACTGGTGCGCGCGAACGGGATGATGGAAGGCTCGACAATCGTTGCCATCCTGCTCGGTGTGATCATGGGTGGCTGGCTGGCGGATCATTCGCTGAACTGGGCATTCACCGGCGTAGTGGCGGCGTACAGCCTGGCTGCATTCGCCAACCTGTTCATTCCCGCGCTGCCCGCCGAGAACGCAGGGGCCCATTTCCATCCATGGCGACTGATCAAGCAATTCATGACCTCGTTAGCTGTACTGTTCAAGAACCCGGATTCCCGATTCAGTCTGCTGGGTACCAGCGTGTTCTGGGGCAGCGGTACCACCTTGCGGCTGATGCTGTTTGCCTGGGTACCTGCCGCCTTGCTCATCACCGACAACCAGACGCCAGCCAACCTGATGGGCGCTGTCTCCATCGGTATCGTGCTGGGTGCAGTCGGTGCGGGCTTGTGGATATCGCTGGCCAACGTTAATCGAGCATTGGCTGGTGGTCTGTTGCTCGGTCCCGTCATCCTTGTGCTGGCTCTAGTTCACGACCTTAACCTCGCTTATGTGCTGATGGTAGCCATCGGTATTTGCGGCGGTTCCTTTGTTGTGCCGCTCAATGCTTTACTGCAAGAGCAAGGTCACAAAAGCATAGGAGCGGGGAATGCGCTGGCGGTACAGAATTTTTCGGAGAACATTGCAATGTTGGTGTTCGTGGGCGGGTACAGTTGGGCGGCAGCAACTGGCGTACCCGTTGCGATGTCAATTGTCGGCTTCGGTGTGATTTTGATGGCGGTGATTGGAACGCTTGCCGTGTGTAGATTGAGGCGGGTGAAATAGATGAGATGCGGGAGTGCGGAATAGTGCAACTAATGTGTGCTTTTGTTAGGCCGGTTATAGGGGGATTTAATGTTTGCCAATCGCATGTGTTTTTTTGCTACCGTTTTACTCATGAGCCTATTGGTAACTGGGTGTGCAACCACTAAGGTGCTTGATCGGGCAAAGGGTAAAATTGAAAAAGAAGATGTTGCACTCGAGCTGCAGACAATCAAACAAGCCTCCAAGAGCATGGATGGCACTGAGGCATTATTCTGTGTGACGGTGTTCGATCCGGAAACTGGCCGCGCGCAGGATAATACCCTGCACGTTCCTTTGAATCATAAAGAAAAATGGAGCGTACGGGAGTCTGGATACAGATTCAATAGAGGAATAGGAAGAGTAGTAACCGACATTAAGTATTTGCCAGGGGTGGGCGATTTAAGTCCGGAATGCCCATCAGCGCATCTGAATGATCTTCTCCTTGTGCAGCTTCCAGAGGAGCAACTCGCGAAACTTCGTTGGGAACAAGAGGGTGGAAATGTGGAAGCATTTAACAGCAAAGTTTCAGAAGTAGCCTACGTCGAGATGCGGCAGGAAAAGCCAATATCAATTGTGTACGTATCGGCAAAGCCGATCCTGGAAGATTCACACGCCATCAATGTGCCGCTTAATTATTCGCAATTTCAGCGCAAGGCAAAGCCAGAGGAAGCTAGGCCAATCTTCTATCTTCTCGTTCCGTTTGCGGTAGTAGCCGATGCAGTCGGATACATCATCGCCGCACCAGTTATAGGCATCTTAATGCTTGTTCAGAAGACGGCGGGGCCATAGCAGTTATGGCCTGACTCTTGGACTGCAGTGCAGAATGTTGCTGAGAGAATCGCCATGCTTCTGCTCGTGGGCGGGTACAGTTTGGCGGCAACGATGGGCGTGCCGGTTGCGATGTCCATTATTGGATTCGGCGTAATCTTGATTTTATTCATCGGGACATTGACTATGTTCAGGATGAAACGCGTGCAAGTGCCCTAACGCGTGATTGTTCTTTATGGGTAGTGGTGGAATGAAGTAAATTTATTCAAAGGAGGAATCATGCAAATTCGAAAGCAATGGCGTTTTCTGTTTCTCGCGATGGCGGCAGTATGTATGACGCTTGCATTTGTCGGTTGCGCGACGAATGCCAATCGACACAATGCAGCGAGTGTCGTTGATTTTCTTTACCCGGATTCCAAAAGTCCGGTGGTGACCCCCGGCATACCCCTGCTGACTTTGCCGCTTCGAGTGGGAATCGCATTTGTGCCGGGTAGCGGCTACGGCAATTCTTCGCTGACTGAAAAAAAGAAAATGGACCTCATGAAGTTGGTTGCGGATCACTTCAAAAAATATCCTTATGTTAAAGATATCGAGCTGATTCCCACTGCCTACCTGAGGAACAAGGGCGGATTTTCCAATCTCGACCAGATACGGACGATGTACGGAGTGGACGTGATTGCGCTGGTGTCGTACGACCAGGTTCAGTTTACCGACGAGGATTTTCTTAGCCTCACATATTGGACGATAGTCGGAGCTTATGTCATACCCGGCGAGAAGAATGACACCAACACAATGCTCGATACCGTGGTCTTTGATATCAAGAGCAGGAAGATGCTGTTTCGCGCGCCGGGTGTGCATCAAATCAAAGGACGTGCCACACCGGCAAATTTGAGCGAGCAACTGCGACTCGATAGCGAAACCAGTTATGGTGAGGCGGCGAAACTAATGGTTGAGAATCTTGATGAGCAACTGGCGCTATTCAAGGATAAAGTGAAGGAGCGTCCCGCCGAATACAAGGTGGTGAGAACGCCTGAGTATCAAAGCCGCAGCGGTGGTGGCAGTCTCGACATAACCTGGCTCGCGTTGATTCTTGCGTTGGGAGGAGCTTCCCTGTGGCTTAAACGTCGTGCCTTGCCGCAATGAAAACGCCAGTGGTGACTTTGCTGCTGTGCGGTATCGCCACTGTCGTGTTTTTCGTGCCAGCGCTGGGTGATGCGGCAATCTATGACCGCGACTTGATTCAAGGTGGCGAATGGTGGCGACTCATCACGGGTAATCTGGTGCACCTGTCGGTAATGCACTTTACGTACGACGTGATCGCCCTGATGGTCATAGGTGCCGTTATCGAATTGCGAGGCGACCGGTATTTGTGGCTGGTATATGGCCTTGCTAGTGCGGTAATTGGGCTTACGATCTATATAACGTCCCCCGAGCTGCGGTTTTACGGGGGACTGTCTGGTATCGTCAGTGCTGCTGTAGTCTATTTGTGTGTGGATGGGCTGCGCGAACCGGGCAGTTGGCGCTGGCTGTGTGGCTTTGGATTGACGCTTATTGCGGTCAAGATAGGAATTGAATTTGCATTTGGGCAGACATTCCTGTCAATGACTGAATCCCAACCGTTTGTTCCGGTGCCCGTGAGCCACCTTGCGGGTGCCTGTTCGGCGCTGTTCGTGTTTGTGTTGACGAGATACAAACGCGGAATCCGATCTGAATTTGAACGTCGAGCATCAACGTAGGATTTGTCACTCGCTAGAGTGTCGCACAAGCTACGGCAATTAGAACTTCTCGTCCTCACCCAGATACCGCCACTTCCCCACCGGCAGATCGCCCAGTTTCACTTTGCCGATGCGCACGCGTTTCAACGCGGTGACTTTCAGTCCCACCAATTCGCACATGCGGCGGATCTGGCGCTTTTTGCCCTCGTTGAGGGTGAAGCGCAACTGGTCATCGTTCAGCCAGCTGACCTTGGCGGGTTTGAGTTTTTTGCCATCCAGCGACAGGCCGTGATTGAGCAGGTTCAATCCGTTGCCGACCAGGTTACCCTGCACGCGCACCAGATACTCTTTTTCAATCGGGGAATCTTCGCCGATGAGTTGTTTGGCGATGCGGCCATCCTGGGTAAGCACCAGCAAACCCGTGGAGTCGATATCCAGGCGGCCGGCGGGGGCGAGGCCGAGCATCTGGCTGCGGAAGAATTTTTGCGGCGATCTGTCCTGTTCCCAGCGTGTTGCGGCGTCGATCAGCACGATGGCGGGCTTGTGGCCTTCCTCGGCTTGCCCGGAAACGTAGCCCACCGGCTTGTTCAGCAGAATGGTGACGCGCCCTTGCTGCTTGGCCTGTGCAGCTTTTTCCAGCGTGATTTTTTGCGTCGGCAATATCTTGGTGCCGAGTTCGCTGATGGTTTCGCCGTCCACCTTCACCCAGCCTTTAGCGATGTAGTCGTCCGCTTCGCGGCGCGAGCAGAGTCCCTGTTCGGACATTAATTTAGATAAACGTATTTTTTCCATGATTTATTTGCCAATAGGTTGGTGTTTCACCGGCCCGTTCGTGGTGAGTAGGCCGTATCGAACCATCTGGAGTCGGGGAACATCCCTCGATACGGCGCGTTGCGCCTACTCGGGACGAACGGGTGGAGGTAAGTGTTCGCATTTTACCCCAACGCCGGGAACAGGCCGCGCAGCCCGCCCGCGATAAATTCAACCGC
>CAYOJU010000145.1:0-6802 GCA_964404355.1 uncultured Sideroxydans sp.
GGCAGAAACTAACCCACAACGGACATCGCAGCTTCTCTAAAGCGGACGCCAATCTCCACCTTTTCGACGATCACGTAATTACTAGCTTCGTAAGATATTGAGGATCGTGAAATCCTTCGCTCCAAGAACGCTTGCCTGCATATGCCATGAGAAGGTCAACAATGGGGCCATTTCCACCGTAGCTTGTGCTACCAACTGAAAGGTTTTTTCCTCCTGGACCAGCAGACGGGTCAAGAGTGGGAATAGAATTTCCGATGATTGGCCATTCGCCTTTGTATAGCGAACTTCCACCTATGTGCAGAATCGTCAGAAGCTTGGATTGAGATATCTTGGAAGGTGGCACCTCGTTTGGACAACCTATGCTGGTGAAGATAGCGACCGTTGGTGCCTTATAAGCAATTTCTAGTACATGTCCAAGACCTACGAGATCTTCCGCAATTGGAACATGAAATACGTCACCAACTGTCAGTTTGCGCGGGCGAGGACGCTTAAAAGTGGTAACTTGTGTTCTGCACTGTTCGAGTTCTGCTATATCCCATTTGAGCAAGTTGTAGAGTGATATTAGCGTTGGTATTACTTGCTCATTACTTGAAATCCGCAGCGTAACAGCATCTGCTTCATAGTCCACACGGACACCGCGTGTCTCGATAGCTTTCTTAATCGCTGTTGCTGCTTCCTTTGAAAACTCTATATCTAATTCCTCTGCGAAGTCATGTGATACGAACCAATAAGGCAGTAGCTCGTCTGGTGAAATAAGCGAAAAGTGGGAAAGTTGTATCTTCATTAATTTATTCGACAGTTGAAATTGGGTAAATTCGCGAATGATCGATTCTGGCCGACTTTTGCCTGTTTGCACCCGGCAACACCACCGTCTCTAGCTTGCTCGAAAGCAGACATTGACGACCTGCGGTTCCTAACCCTAGCGGTAATCGCAACTTCCAGATAGGCATTTCTCCATATGCATCTCATTGCGTAATACGCTGTTTGAGCACGCTTGGGAGCGCAGTGCGGCCTGGCCAAAGTTGCACCCTGTAATGATCCTCCCCATCAAGCCTATCTTCTGACAACGTATTAAGGGCTCCGTAAGAGATGCGGGCCTCGTAAATCCCTGGAGATACATGAATTCTTTTGGCATCGGGGAAATAGTCGGTGCATCCCGCTATGACCAATTTCCCTGACGGAACGTCGATAGAACACTGAGTAATGTGATCCCATCTCGCGGCATCCAGAATTGGCTCCGCATCAAGAACTTCGATGGTTACCGGTACATCCATGTTTCGAACCGTTCCCACACCGATGGTGCCAGATGCAACTGCCAGCAGGCGATTTGTAGCTTCTTCTGTCCAACTGTCGGCAAGACCTTCTTCCGCTGACTCATCCTGCAAGTAGAACTGAAAGTAATCTGCGAACAACGTCAATTCGATTGTGCTCATGTGTGTCTTTCGAGGGACCTAATGAAGCTGTAGAAAAAGTATCTTCAACCTAAATCGTATTTCAACTCAAAATTAAAGGACACCTCCAGATGTCCGTTGTTGGCCGACATTTGCCGGATTGTCCTCGAAATATCGACCGGCAGCAATGTAGCGGGGAACGGACATTGATTTTCCCAATTCGAAGTTCCGCAAATGGCACGCTGCCGTCCGTGACGAAGGTCAGCTATCTGGCATCGAGTTTTCAACCTCGACTGTCGCTTCATGGCCGCATTCTGCCCTATGTGAATCATATTTCCCAACGTCTGCTATCACCCATTGCAGTCATTTGCGATACCAGAAAACAGATCATCACAGCCGAGTTGACCTAGATATCCTAGTTCTGTCGCCTCACGTGTCCACTACACCTTCTTTAGGTACATTGCCCACAAATGGAATCGTGATGCCAAGCCACTTGTCTCCGGTCGTCTCAAAAGAAACATCCCACTCAACTGGCACATTCTGAGGGTCTACTACGCCAAATCCAGCCAGCGTTACCACGCTGAAGATGTCGTCGGGTAATTCTTGGTTGAGCCATGACTTGAATACTTTGGAAAGCTCGGGTTTAGCGAGCAGGAGAATTTGGGTAAATCGCGAGGGTAGTTGTAGATGCCACTCACGACAAACCGATCGCGGACCAGTCTCATCTCCGTCAAGCCCAATACCAACTACTGTTCCTGTAGGCGGGAATATCCATTCTCCCTCCCAGTACGAACGCTCGGGATAGTTGGATATGTATATGAACGTGAGTTGCCCGAAGTCTGGATCATCCATCTTAGGGGGACTGAACTGGAGTTTGAGCGATTTGAATATATTCATTTCTTCATATTGAACGATAAATTATGGGGCTCCCTCCATCGTCTGCCTCTGGCCGCATTCTGCCTGCTTGCGTGTAGTGGTACAAACGTCCGCTTCCAGAAGCATAGCTGTCGCCCGTTAATCATTTTTTCATCCGTCTCGGGTTACCCAAAGCCGACGTTCAGGATTTGCCCTATTCTCAAAGTTGAAACCAGCATCCACTTACAAATATACGAATGCGCCTACAAACATACAGAGGACTCCAAACACTACCATAGCCAATAGAGCCAATTTGTATTGGCCTGGTTCTGTATTGAAATCAAATGGCAACTCAGCATGAATATTGGCAAGAGGCTCCTTTGTGCAATGGTAATAATACGCAGCAAATATTGAAAATATACCGGCGCTAATAAAACCCAGAAATATCGCTAGGTGTTTTGGTATTGTCATCAAGCCTAAGAAATACACGCAATAGAACGCAATGAGGCAGGCAGCAAACACTCTGACTGAATATATTACAGAACGATTTGGTGATTTCTTCCGGGCTAGTGCTGCTAAGAAATATATGCGCGCTTCAGCTTTCCGCATTTCTGCCCTTTTGGCAGATGTCAGGTGCCAATAGATTGGGTACGCAACAACGAATACGACTATCACTCCCCGCCCTAACGGAATATCAAACAATACGTTCAAAAAGAACGGAACAATCAGAGTGACAAGTGCTAATGCAAAGAGTGACAAGAACTCCTTTAGCCTAAAGATTGGTTCGCGCACTACCCCTCCCAATTGCTTGGCATTATCGAATGGCCGTTACTGGCCGCACTGCGACCTTGTTTAATCTTACCAGCGAACGACCGCTGTTCTTTCATTAAGCGACATAGCACTTTCCCGATACAGAATGGTAACAACGTGACAACCCGTAATTAATTGACAATGTGTTTGCGTCCCGTTCGTGATTGTGTAGGCAGTGGTGCGCGAATCTCTCCTGATCCTGCTGCAACTAATGTCTCGACGAGTGCATTGGCTTCTTCAATCTGTGCACGAGATAATTTCTTCCTAAGCACGCTGGTCGACTCGTCATCCGACAAGACGAAAAACACATAGGCGAGTACGATGTCCTGATCAACGCCTTGGCCATTGGCGTGCAAATGCCCAAGCTTTCGCAGGCCATCCCAGCCGCTATTTTGGGCGTCCTTCCGGTACCAGTTGGCAGCTTCCTTAAAATCCTGCGGAACACCCTTCCCGTTGATATACATATCTCCGAGATAAATTTGGGCACTAGAATTGCCTTGATCTGCTGCTTTTCGAAACCACTTAGCGGCTTCCTTGTCATCTTGAGGGACGCCATGGCCATAGGTGTACATCTTTCCGAGTTCCTCCTGGGCATCAGCATATCCCTGATCGGCGGCCTTTCGGAACCAATCGGATGCTTGCTTGAAGTCCTGCGGCACCCCCTTTGATTGGTAGAAAAGTATGAACCCTAAATCATACTGAGCCGAGGCTTTGCCCTGCTCAGCAGCCTTTCGATACCAGTAGGCAGATTCCTTAAAATCTTGTTTTACACCTCTGGCAGTAAAGTACATGTCTCCTAGACTACATTGAGCACGCACGTCGCCCTTTTCGGCAAGTGGTAGAAGAAGCTTCTGTGCGGTCGAATAGTCGCCTTTCTCGCTTGCTTTAACGGCATCCTCATACGAACCATCATTGCATCCGCACAAAGCGAAGCACATCAAAAATTGAACTAACAAACTCAATGTGGATTTCATTATTAATCAATCAACATATAGACATTTATATCGAATTGCTATGGACGCAGCTGAACTATGCAGAAACTCATATTTGAAGGACACCCTCGAATGACTGCTTGTGGCCGGCTAGGGAAGTCTACCCGTAGTTTTTCACTGCCGCAAAGCGGCCATTCATAAGGATCGCTTGGTCATATAGGCAATTGCTATTCGCGTTTCATTCGCTCGTGCAGTTTCCGTTCCGGTTTGCGGTGTTTTTCTTTTTCCTTCTCGTCGTTATCTTTCGCCAACTCTCTGCGTTGCAAAGGATGTGACTTGATCACGCCCTGCTTCCTGTCAGGGCTGTGTTCCTTTTCCATACGGCGCGCCTGCGGAGGATGTCCGGCTTGTTCCATTCGATGTTCGCGGAACTCCTTGCGTCGCTCGACTACACGCTCGTGTCTTTGCGCAAGCGGACTTCCGTGCTGCGCTCCCGGATTGAGAGGATGGATAGCACGCGGATGACTGATGCGTTCCTCACGCATCGGCCCGAGACGGTTATGGAAGAATTCCTTGCGTTGCTGGATGCGGGCTTCGATTCTCAGTGTGCGCCGCGCCAGAAAGCGCGGCTGCTGTGCCAGGAAGAACGGGGCAACCGCCCTGCCGTGCGGGGCAAAGGCGAATTTGCCCGGGGTTACCGCGGTCACGCCATGCGGCGTCCTGATTTCGGTGGAACCTTCGTTGACGTTGTCGTAGGTGCCGGCTTCGTCGCCATCACCTTTTTCGATCACGGTGGTTTCATGGTCGGTGCCGCGTATGCCGATGGTGGCGGTGGGCGTGGTGATGCGATAGGCGGAATTGTTGAATTTCCCTATCCAGCCGGTGATGGAACGAACGGTGCCTTTGAGCAGCGACATGAATATCTTGTCGCTGTCGTTGCCCTCGGCCTTGTAGGCATCCACCCGAAACACGGTGTTCGGGCGCACGGCAATGATTCCGCCGTCTTCCGTCACGAGGTGAACTTCGCCATCCTGCGCGGAGTTGATAGTCTGCCCTTCGTAGATTTTCAGGCCGACGGCGATGGGTGTTGATTTGCCTGATTGGTCAACAATGGCAGAACTGCCCGAAACAGCGTCGACAGTGCCGAACAACTCAGCCGCGAAAGCGACAGGGCAAACCAGCAGCAATGCCAGCAAGACAAGAATGTTTTTCAATGGGCACCCCCTGAAATCGTTGCGCATGAGCAAGTTTATTCCAATAAACCCGGCAACAGGCATTCAACGCGCCAGGAGCGGATTAGTTTACGCCCCCCGGTACTGTAATCGGTTGTGTTGCCATTGCCCGGACCTGGCGATTCGGGTCTTGATCAGCGCCAGTGCCGACCTGCAACTGCAATTTATGTTTTGCGGGGCAGGTTTCAGAGAGTGGTGTCAGTCTTAATTGGGAATCCGTGGCGACATCGAGTTGGCCGGGTGTGCCGCTGCGGCCACGCGCTCTTCGTGCGCAGTTCGTGATGCATAGCCCGACCAGCCAAGCAGCACGAGTGCGAATACCAGCAGCACTTGAACCTGTACGCCCGGCGTGTAATGGCGTGCGATCCAGAGCCGTGCAATAAACGCGAGGAGCGTCACTGCGGCCAGTTTGGCGGTGAATTGGCTGGCGCTTTCCAGCGTGACGTTGTCGCTCCAGGCAAATAGCGACGGTATTGCCAGCGCAAGCAGGATTAATGCGTATGCGATGCGGCGCGTGCGTGTCGTTTGATTGATGAGTTGGATACTGCGTTCATCCATGATGCCAAGTCCTTCCGCCGTTTCAGGTCTTGATCAGCGCCAGCGACAGCGATGGCCAATAGGTGATGATGAGCACGGCAAGCAAGAGGATGGCAACGAACGGCAGCACGGCGCGGAAGATTTCCAGCATCGGCCGGTCGAAACGGTACATGGCGATGAACAGGTTCATGCCCATCGGCGGCATCAGGTAGGCGATTTCCATATTGGCCAGGAAGATGATGCCGAGGTGCACCGGATGAATGCCGTAGCCCACTGCAATGGGCAGAATCAGCGGCACCATGATGACCAGCGCGGAAAAAATATCCAGGAACATGCCGAGCCCGAGCAGGAACAGATTCAGCAGCAGCAAAAAGCTGAAGGCATTGTCCACATGGTTGCGGATGAAGGTGAACAGCTTGGACGGAATTTCTGCATCGAGCAGGTAGTTGGTGGAAGCCAGCGACATGCCCAGCACGATCAGGATCGCGCCGACCAGTACCATGGATTCGCGCATGATTTTGGGCAGGTTGGTGAAGGTGATCTCGCGGTGGATGAGCACCTCGACGATGAACACGTAGATAGCCGTCACCGCGGCTGCCTCGGATACGGCGAAATAGCCACTGTAGATGCCGCCGAGCACGATGACGGGCAAGGGCAATTCCCAGCCCGCTTCGCGCAAAGCCGCCAGTGCTTCGCGCCAGCTGAAAGGTGTGTGTGCCGCTCGCGGGCCGCGCTGTTGCCACAAGCCGTAAAGCGACAACAGAAAAACGATCAGCAAGCCGGGTAGGATTCCGGCCAGGAACAGATCACTGATTGATACCGGCACGCCGATGTTGAGTTGCTGCGCTACTACGCCATACAGAATGAGCGGCAGCGAAGGCGCGAACAACAGGCCGATACTGCCAGACGTCGTGACCAGCCCCAGACTGTAGCGTTCCGAATAGCCAGCCTGCTTGAGTGCTGGATAGAGCATGCCGCCCAGCGCCACGATGGTGACGCCGGAAGCGCCGGTGAAGGCGGTGAACATTGCACAGATGACCAGCGC
>CAYOJU010000146.1:0-6706 GCA_964404355.1 uncultured Sideroxydans sp.
GACATGCCGCGCTTGAGGATGACGGGCTTGTTGACCTTGCCCACCGCTTTGAGCAGGTCGAAGTTCTGCATGTTACGCGTGCCGATCTGGATCGCGTCGACATCGTATTCCATGAAGGAATCCAGTTGGCGTGCATCCATCAATTCGGTGACGATGGGAAGCTTGTACTTCTCGGCCGCCTTGCGGAACATGACCAATCCTTCCACGCCGTGCCCCTGGAATGCATAGGGGCTGGTGCGCGGCTTGAACGCACCGCCACGCATCAGGCGGCAACCCGCTTCATGCGTGAACTTCGCGGCCAGATCCATCTGATCCTGCGTCTCTACCGAGCAAGGGCCGCCGATGATCTGGATCTGGTTGCCACCTACCGGAACGCCGCCAATATCGACGATGGTGTTTTGCTTGTGCGATTCGCGCGACACGATCTTGTATTGCTTGGCGATGTGCATTGCCGATTCCACACCCGGCAGCGAGGTAAACATCTCCGCTTCCAGCTTGCGCTCGTCGCCAATGGCGCCGATGACGGTACGCTCGATACCACGCGAAATGTTGGCCTTGAGTCCCGCCGCTTCAATCTTTTTCACCACCGCGTTGACTTGTGCGTCGGTGATTTCACTACCCATTACGATGATCATTTATTTTCTCCGTTAACCTGCTGATTGATACCTTTTTCCAGTGCCGCCAGGAACTTGGCGTTCTCGCTTTCCAGACCAATGCTTACACGCAACCAGTCCGGCATGTCGTAATTGGCTATGGGGCGTACGATCACGCCCAGTTCGAGCAAGCGCCGGTACATCGCCGTGGCATTGCCGATGCGGAACGCCACAAAGTTGCCGAACGAGGGAATATATTCCAGACCCAGCCTGGTCAAACCGTCGGTGATTTGCTGCATGCCGCGCCGGTTTAAATCGAAAGTCTTCTTCACAAAAGACACATCGCGCAATGCCGCCACCGCTGCCGCCTGCGCCACGCTGTTCACGTTGAACGGCTGACGCACGCGGTTCATCATATCCGTCACTTGTTCGTGCGACAACGCATATCCGACTCGCAAGCCCGCCAGACCGTAGGCCTTGGAGAAGGTGCGCGAAATGATCAGATTGGGAAATTCCTTCAACCAGCTCACGCTGTCGTAGCGTTTATCTTCCGGCAGGTACTCGTTGTACGCCTCGTCCAGCACCACCAGAATATCCGGGGGCAATCCGCGCATAAATGCCAGCAAGTCGTCCGCGCTCAAAAAAGTACCGGTTGGATTATTGGGATTGGCGATAAAAACGATCTTGGCCTTGTTGTCCCGGGCGGCTTTCAGCATTGCCGGCAGGTCATGACCGAATCCCTTGTCGGCTGGCACGCTGATACCGGTGGCACCGACCGCCTGCGTCGCGAGCGCATACACCGCAAAGGCATGTGCCGAATACACCACTTTATCGCCAGGCTGCAAAAAAGCGCGGGCGGCGAGTTCCAGCAGATCGTTGGAGCCATTGCCCAGGGTCACATTCGCATGCGTCACACCGTAACGCTTCACCAGCGCATCTTTCAGTTCGAAACCATTGCCGTCCGGATACAGCGCGATGGTCTTGATCGCTTCCTGCATGGCTGCGACCGAAGCCGGGCTTGCGCCCAGCGGATTCTCGTTCGAGGCCAGCTTCACGATGCCGCTAATGCCGAGTTCACGCTCCAGTTCGGAGATCGGTTTGCCCGGCTGGTAAGGCGCAATAGCGCGAATATAGGATGGTGCTAAATCACAGTAATTCATTTGATACCTTGCTGGTTGAAACAAAATTTTTGAACATCGCGAAGCGATCCTTTGTCACTCTCTCCCTCCGGGGGAGGGCAGGAGAGGGGGAACGGACAAGGTGGCAGTGTCGTTCATCATCGTAATCACTGACGCCATGTCCGTTAGACGGCAACCGGGTAAGAACCCAGCACCTTGACGAAAGCAGCGATCTGCTTGAGTTGCTCCAGAGCAGTGGTGACCTTGGCATCGGATTGATGGCCTTCAATATCGACATAAAACACGTATTCCCACAGACCGGTGCCGGACGGGCGCGATTCCAGTTTGGTCATGGAAACGCCGTTCTTGGCAAAAGGCGTCAGCAGGTCATGCATCGCACCCGGGCGATTGGGCGCGGACATTGCAAGCGAAGTCTTGTCCTTTCCGGACGGGGCCACATCCTGGTTGCCGATGACAAGGAAACGCGTGGTGTTGCGCGCATCGTCCTCGATGTTGTGCGCCAGCACTTTCAGCTTGAAATGCTCGGCCGCCTGCTCCCCGGCTACTGCTGCCGCAAACGACTCTTCTGCCGCCAGTCGCGCCGCATCGGCATTGCTGGAAGCGGTAACGCGCTCGGCATTCGGCAAATGTGCATGCAACCAGCCTTGGCATTGCCCGAATGACTGGGGATGCGAGTAGACCTTTCGGATGAGCGACAAGTCGTTTTCGTTAGACAACACGCATTGATGCACTTGTAGCAACACTTCGCCGCAGATTCTGAGATTGCTGTTCAACAACAAATCCAGCGTGCGCCCGATGGCGCCTTCGGTGGAATTCTCCACCGGCACCAGACCGTAGTTCGCCCCACCGCTCTCCACCGCGGAAAATACGCCATCGATGGATTCGGCGGGTATACCCTCGGTTGCCTGCCCGAAACGCTGAAATACCGCCGCTTCGCTGAAGGTGCCGTGCGGACCAAGATAGGCCACACGCAATGGCGCTTCCAGCGCGCGGCATTGCGACATGACCTCGGTAAACAACTGCGACACACCCTGATGCGACAAAGGGCCCGTGTTCGAATTTACCATGCGTTGCAGTACCTGCGCTTCGCGTTCGGGACGCAGCACCGCACCGCTGCCCTTGACGCGGCCGATTTGCTGCGCCAATCCAGCCCGCTGGTTGAACAGTTTGAGCAATTCGTCGTCGATTCGATCGATCTGCTCGCGGTATTTCTTCAAATCCTCACTCATACTTCCGTCTCCAACGGCAAAGCCCGCACCATCAGCACACCGGGAATGGCGGCGATCTGCGCAATCAGGTTATCCGGCAGCGCGGAGTCGGTGTCCACCAGGGTGTAAGCCATTTCACCGCGCGATTTATTCATCATGTTATGGATGTTGATACCCGCCTTCGCCAGCGCGGTGGAAATCTGTCCCAGCATGTTCGGCACATTGGCATTGGCAATCGCCAAACGGTAGGCCGATTCGCGCGGCATGCCTACATTGGGAAAATTCACCGTATTGGCGATATTTCCGTTTTCCAGATAGTCACGCAATTGCCGTATAACCATCACCGCGCAGTTCTCTTCCGCCTCTTCGGTGGAAGCGCCCAGATGCGGCAGCGCGATGATCCGGTCGTTCGATAGCGCCTTGTTGCTCGGGAAATCGCATACATAATAACGCAGATGTTTGCTCGCCAGACCGGCGATGACCGCGTCTTCGTTCACGATGGCGTCGCGCGAGAAATTCAGCAGCACGGCACCCTGCTTCATCGCCGCCACCCGTTTGGCATCAATCAGATCGCGCGTCTCATCCAGCAGCGGCACATGCAGCGTAACAAAATCGCTGTGCTCAAGCAGGTCCTCAATGCCGGACGCCTTCTTCACCTGCGCCGACAGGCTCCACGCGGCATCCACAGTAATATTCGGGTCATAGCCGATCACGTGCATACCGAGTGCAATTGCCGCATCTGCCACCTGCCGCCCCACCGCACCCAGCCCGACGATTCCCACGGTCTTCCCGCGCAGTTCGGTACCGGCGTACGCCTTTTTTCCATCCTCGACCAGTTTGCGCATGGTCGTATCGTCGCCCTTCAATCCCGCCGTAAAACGCAACGCCGGCACAATATTGCGCGAGGCCAGCAGCATGGCCGTAACCACCAGCTCCTTTACCGCATTGGCATTCGCACCCGGCGCGATGAATACAGGTACGCCGCGAGCGCTCAACTTCTCCACCGGCACATTGTTCGTTCCGGCGCCGGCCCGTGCGACGGCCAGCACGCTGGCAGGTACATCCATGTCCAGCAGATTGTGCGAACGTAACAGGATTGCATCGGGTTGCGCAATCTTGTCGCCGACTTGGTAGCGCCCGACAGGCAGGTGTTTCAGTCCTGTAGTCGAAATCCTGTTCAGCGAAAGAATTTTGAAAGCCTTAGCCATTCCGACTGGCGAACTCATACATGAAGTCCACCAGCGCCTGTACACCCGCCAATGGCATGGCGTTGTAAATCGAGGCCCGCATGCCGCCGACAGAACGGTGGCCCTTCAATTGCAGCAAGCCGCGCGCATCCGCCTGTTTCAGGAACTCGCCGTCCAGATTGGCATTCTTCAGCGTGAACGGCACATTCATGCGCGAGCGGTCTGCCTTGTTCACCGGGCAATGGTAGAAGCCGTTGCTGGCGTCGATGGCCGCATACAGCAGATTGGCCTTGGCAACGTTGGTCTTTTCCATCGCGGCGACGCCGCCGTTTTTCTTCAGCCACTGGAACACCAGTCCGGCCATGTAGATGCCAAAAGTCGGTGGAGTGTTGTACATGGAATCATTGTCGGCATGGATCTTGTAATCCATCATGGTCGGCAGCCGCGGATCGGCATGTCCCACCAGGTCTTCGCGCACAATGACCAGCGCCAGTCCGGCAGGGCCGATGTTCTTCTGCGCGCCGGCATAGATCAACCCGAATTTGGACACGTCATAAGAACGCGACAGGATGTTGGACGACATATCAGCCACCAGCGGCACGTTGCCGGTATCGGGAATCCAGTTGAACTCCACGCCGCCTATGGTCTCGTTGGTCGTGTAGTGCACGTAGGCCGCATCCTTATCCAGTTTCCAGTTCTTGAAGTCCGGCACATAGGTGCACTTCTTGTCGACATTGCTGACGACCTCGTTCACATGAATGAATTTCTTCGCCTCGGCGATGGCCTTCTTTGACCAATCGCCGGTATTCACGTAATCGGAAGAGAGTTTGCCGCACATCAGGTTCAGCGGAATCATGGAGAATTGAAGGTGCGCCCCGCCTTGCAAGAACAACACCTTGTAGTTGGGGGAAATGCCCATCAACTCGCGCAAATCGGCCTCGGCCTGGGCATGAATGCTCATGTATTCCTTGCCGCGGTGCGACATCTCCATTACGGACATACCACTGCCGCGCCAGTCGACGAGTTCGGCCTGAGCCTGTTGCAATACTTCTTTCGGCAATACCGCTGGTCCGGCGCTGAAATTGTAAATGGTCATCGTGCACTACCCCAAGTTCTAATCAATAATATTTTTGTAACAAGGATTGAGGGCTAAGGACTGAGGGAAAAACGGAGCCGAGGCTTTACTCAGTCCTTAGTCCTCAGTCCTGCTTATATTACTGCCCCTCAGCCTCTTCTTCCGTCTCGGCGATGCGGCTCAAGCCGGCCAGCTTTTCGCCTTCGCCCATATTCATCAATGTCACGCCCTGCGTCGCACGGCCCATTTCGCGTATCTCGTTGACGCGGGTGCGAATCAGCACGCCGCTGGTGCCGATCAGCATGATTTCGTCTTCTGGCTTGACCAGTGTGGCCGCAACCACCTTGCCGTTTCGCTCGGACGTCTGGATCGCGATCATGCCCTGCGTGCCGCGTCCGTGGCGGGTGTATTCGGCAATGGAAGTCCGCTTGCCGTAACCGTTCTCGGTCGCGGTCAGCACGGATTGTTCCTCGTTTTCGGCCACCAGCAAGGCGATGACCTTGCCGCCCTTGGCCAGATTCATGCCGCGCACACCGCGCGCCGTGCGGCCCATGCCGCGCACATCGTCCTCGTCGAAGCGCACTGCCCTGCCCTCATCCGAGAACAGCATCACGTCATGCTTGCCGTCGGTGATTGCCACGCCAATGAGGAAGTCACCCTCGTCCAGGTTGATGGCGATAATGCCGGCCTTGCGCGGATTGGCAAAATCGGACAATGGCGTCTTCTTCACAGTGCCTTCGCTGGTCGCAAAAAAGATGAACTGATCCTCGGTGAACTGCTTCACCGGCAGGATGGCATTGATCTTCTCATCCGCTTCCAGCGGCAACAGGTTGACGATAGGTTTGCCGCGGCTGATGCGCGTGCCCTGCGGAACGTCATACACCTTGAGCCAGTACACGCGGCCGCGATTGGAAAAGCACAGGATGTAATCGTGGGTGTTGGCAATGAACAGGTTGTCGACGAAATCGTCTTCCTTGGTCGCAGTAGCCTGCTTGCCGCGTCCGCCGCGTTTCTGCGCACGGTATTCGTCCAGCTTCTGCGCCTTCATGTAACCGCCGTGCGACATGGTCACCACCACGTCTTCCGGCGCGATCAGGTCTTCCATGCTCATGTCTTGCGTGTGCGTGATGATCTCGCTGCGGCGTTTGTCGCCAAACTGCGAACGGATCGTGATCAGTTCGTCGCCAATGATCTGCGTCACGCGTGCCGGCTTGGCCAGGATGTCGAGCAAGTCGGTGATCTTATCCATCACTTCGCGGTATTCGCCGACGATCTTGTCCTGCTCCAGCCCGGTCAGGCGTTGCAAGCGCAGTTCCAGAATGGCCTGGGCTTGGGCGTCGGAAAGGTAGTAGCCGCGCTCGTTGCCTTTGCCCACCAATCCGAACTCGGGTGCCAGGCCGTCAGGACGCGAAGCATCACTCACGCGAGACAGCATGTCCTCCACCAGCGACGAACGCCACGAACGCGCCATCAAAGAACGCTTGGCATCCGGCGGGGTCGGTGC
>CAYOJU010000147.1:0-6698 GCA_964404355.1 uncultured Sideroxydans sp.
GGCTGCCTGCTGCGGGTCCGCAACCAGATCCAGAAGTTCAAGAAGGACTTCTGGCGAATGGACATCAACTGCCTCGGCAGGTTGATTGTGAGTGCTCATTTCTCCCGTGTCCGTAACGGCTGTCTTCAGACAAACAGTCGTCCCGGTTCGAAATAGTTGTATGCAGATTATGAATCAGCGAGTATTCGACTGCACCCTATTTTTGAACCGACGACAAACTGAAGCAAACGCTTCTCGATCATATTTATCAACTTCTGCTTTGCAATATAAACCAGCAATGCCACCGAGGAATCCCGCCATTACCTGCTGCCCAGCATTCACGTTATTGCATTCGGATCCTCGGCCGGTTCGCATTTGCGACAGTGGTGCTAACCATGGATACCGATTTCCTCCAACAACGACTTGATTCCATCCCAGCAGATTCCCACACCGATGCACAGCATGATGAATGCAGATAGCCGTACCACCACCATCATGCCGGTATGTCCGATCTTGCTGCTGACACGGTGAGCGTAGCGATACGTTAGCAGAATGCAAAACGCAATGATGGCGGCACCGATGACATCGGCAAAAATCTGGATCATGGCGTGCTTGAACGAATGCGCGTGAAAAGCCCCCACAGTGATCGCAACCGCAATGACGCCGGCATCAATCGTCATCGGCAATGTCAGCGGGGTGATTGCCCGTCCCAGTGCGATGAGTTTGGCGTGGCTTGGGTCTATTGTTACATCGACAGGTTTCGGGTTGTCAGCCAGAAGATTCCAGCCGAACGCGCTGACCACGGCGCCTCCAGCCACCTGCACCACGGCTACTGAAAGGCCGAACACAACCAGGACGAAAGAGCCAAACAACAACGAACCCAAAATAAAGAAGAATGAGTAGAACGCAATGCGTTTTGCCAGAAGAGTGCGGGTAGCCTCATCACAACCGGGTGTCATTCTCAGGAAAATCGGGGCGTCGCCCAGTGGGTTGACCACGGGCAGTACGGCGCCAAGGATCAGAAGAATCGCGCCGGCAAGTTGGGTTATGTCTGACCAGATCATTGCCTATCCAATTTCTATTCGCCGAAAATCAAATTCATGGATTGCATCTTGATCGCTCCAAAATGGCGAAAAAAGGAGCTGATGGGACGCGTGCCGCTCGAGTGTGTTCCTTCCATCTTCTTTGAGCAACAGCAAGTTTTAAGGTGCATTGGACAGGGTTACATATTCAATGCTATGTGCGCAAACGAACAGAACATTTTGCTATGAAACGAAACAATATCAGGATTCAGGGAGAAGCAGAATTCAGGATGCCGGAAATATGCGGCGATACCTATTCAACTTCAAAAAGGACAAAGCAATGAGCTATCAAAGCGTTAACCCCTATAACGGCAAGACTCTGAAGACATTCGAGCAACTTACCGACACGCAGCTGGAAGAGAAGCTTGCAACTGCCGCAACCTGCTTCGAGACATGGAAGCGCAAGAGCTATGCCGAGCGCGCGGTTGTCGTCGCGAAAGCTGCCGCACTGATGCAGGCGCATGTCGACGATTTTGCCAGGCTGGCTACGCTCGAGATGGGCAAGCGAATTGACGAAGCGCGAGGCGAGGTGAAGTTCAGCGGCAATATCCTCGACTACTATGCCAAGAACGCGGCAGGCTTTCTGGCGCCGGAAAAGTTGAATCCAACGCATGGCGAAGCGCATATGGAGAGCAGCCCGATCGGGATTGTTTTCTGCGTTGAGCCTTGGAATTTCCCGTTCTACCAACTGGCACGTGTCGCCGGTCCGCATTTGATGGCGGGCAATGTCATCGTGGTGAAGCACTCCAGCAATGTTCCGCAATGCGCCATCGCTTTCGAAAAGCTTTGGATCGATGCCGGGGCACCGGTCGGCCTGTATACCAATCTGCTGATCTCGCACGAACAGTCTGATCACGTTATCGATGATCCTCGCGTCAAGGGTGTTGCACTCACCGGTAGTGTCGAGGCGGGCCGCAGCGTTGCCGCCCGTGCCGGGCATATTCTCAAGCCCTCTTCGATGGAGCTGGGTGGCAGCGATGCGTTCATCGTGCTCGATGATGCCGACCTGGAGAAGACCATCCCGTGGGCCGTGTGGGGCCGCATGTACAACCAGGGTCAGACCTGCTGTGCGTCCAAACGCTTCATCGTGCTCGATTCGATTGCCGACAAGTTCCTCGAAAAATTTCAGGCCGCACTCGCACTGCAACAGCCGGGCGACCCGATGGACGAGAAGACCACCAAGGGTCCGATGTCCCAGGAAGTCGCGCTGCTCGATCTGTTGAAGCAGGTGGACGGCGCAGTCGCACATGGCGCCAAGGTGTTGATGGGTGGCAAGCGCATCGAACGTCCCGGTTCGTTCATGGAGACAACAATTCTGACCGACGTTAAATCCGACAATCCCGCCTTCAGGCAGGAATTCTTTGGCCCGGTGGCCATGTTCTTCCGCGTCAAGAATGAGGACGAAGCCATTGCGTTGGCCAACAACTCCGACTTCGGTCTGGGCGGTTCAGTCTTCACCAGGGATGAGGCGCGCGGCAAACGCGTGGCCAGTCGTGTGAACACCGGCATGATGTTCATCAACAACATCGACTGGGCGGATGCCGAACTTCCCTTTGGGGGCGTCAAGAACTCCGGCTACGGTCGCGAACTCGGCGACATGGGCATCCAGCAGTTCGTCAACAAGAAACTGGTTCGCACCAATTCGATTGATGCACCGGTTTAGGCGAGGCAGTCAGTCTGAGTGACGGGCCAAAAAACACAGGAAGTTGCCATCAACGAAACCGGGATGATCCGGTTTCGTTGAATGGCTGCTGCCTGTTTCAATTAACGCTTCGAAACCAGACTTCAACGAACCGTCCCAGCTTCTGCACTGCAAAATAGACCAGCAACACCACTACCAGGCTGGAAATAAAACCCGCCACTACATCCGCCGGGAAATGTGCACCCAGACTGACCCTGGAAACGCCGACCCACAATACAAACAACGCAGCTGCGATGCGCCACCTGCGGTTAAGAACAGGCCACAGACTGGCGGTCACCAGCATGGCAAAGGAAGAATGTCCGCTGGGCAGGCTGTGGTGATATTCCGGTATGCCGACGACATTCACGGTACCTGGTGGCAAGGCGAGCGGTGGGCGCGGAAAATCGAGCAAGGGTTTCAGATATCCCAGCAACATGCCGTCCAACAGGTAAGCAAGGCTGAACACTGCGATCACGGCCATCCAGCGCGAAACGCGTACCCGGTGATGCGAGGAGTCCTGAAACGGAGTGTTGACAACTACCAGCGCCGTCAGCGCCAACACGCCAAGGTAAAACGGGAACAAACCGTGATCCCCCAGCGTGGTACCGAGCAGCATGATGCTGTCCAGTCCGGGAAACCGGATGTCGTTGATGGCATGAAACAGCCAGATGTTGGCGCCGCCCCAATCGTAGAAGATTTCTTTCATCGCAATTTTACCTAGGCAGCAAGCGCAAAACCCCACATGGCGAGTCCGCCTGCGGCCGATGCAGCTGCAACCGCGAATAACCATTTTTTGCGCGTCAACACGGTGATGGACGCCAGCGAGATGGCGATCTGTATCAGCGTCATGGCTTGCGCCAGTTTATGGTGCGGATGCATGGCGTGTTCGCTTTCCTCATTGGCCTTTTCCGATTCGACTTCCAGAGCTTCGGCTTTAGCCTTGATCTCTTTTTTGTCGTTCTCGTATTTCTCGATCTGTGCCTTATAGAACTCGCGCTTGTTTGCAGGCGCAATGACAGCGGCAAGTTCCATCAGATGTCCCTTGTTGCTCTTGGCCTGATAAAAACTCCACTGGTCGGAAGCCTGCGTTTTTTTCAGCACAGCTTCGTTCTTGAACAGCATGGCCTGATTCTGCGTGTCACCGCCCTGGTAGCTGACGACGGCACCTACCGAAGCGAGAATCGCGGTGAAGATCGCAACTTGCCCGGCGAGGTTATCCCCGCTGTGCGCACTGTGCTCCACTGCATGATCATGCGCGCCGTGGACGTGAAAACCTTCTGACATAGTAATTTCCTTAACATGGATATGAAAAACAGAGCAACATTTTATACTGCGAATTGTGAAAGTTCGGGTTTCATCTGCATTGTCCTGTATATTTTGGAAGAGTAATGTGACAGCATTGAGAAACAGGGCAATCGGTCAGGCGAGCAATCTGTTGCTTCAGTATCACTACATTTCCGGGAGTCCTTCATGTCAGAAGAAGAGATTCGAAGACTGAGCTTCTCTTTCCTCATCAAGGCCGGCACACTGTTGCTGTTATGGACTTTGTTATCCTGGTTTGTGGCCGATGCAACCCGGAAGTCACACACCCGCGATCTTATTCAGAATGAAACCATTGCTCTGGACAGCCTGGCAAGCAATACCGCTCAGGCTATCGACTTCGGCCTGGACTATCTTCACGGCATTCCTGCGCTGGTCGCCAAGGACGAACTGATAACGCCAGCCTTGCTGCGTTTCGGCAGCACGACCCCCTCAAAAATTCCCGTCGAAAAACGCAAGGCGGTCTGGTCCGGCAATTCTTTGCTGAAAAATATTGATGGCTACCTCAATCAGGTGAGCGACTCGCTCGGAGCGGATGTGGTATGGATCACCAATGCAGCAGGTGACTGCATCGCTTCAAGCAATGCGGGTAAGGCGGAGAGTTTCGTCGGCACCAATTATGCCGACCGCGAGTATTTCCGGACTGCACTGAAAGGGAAAGTCGGGCGCCAGTACGCCATGGGACGCAAGACCAATATTCCCGGCCTGTTTTTCAGTACGCCGATTACGATCAACGGCCGCTTTGCGGGAGTAGCGGTCGCGAAGATTGATCTTCCCCGGCTGCGCCATTGGGTAAATCAAACGGACTCATTCATTTCGGACGAGCATGGCGTCATTATCCTCGCCCGGGACCCGGCGCTGGAAATGCGCTCGTTGCCGGAGGCTGACATCGAGCAAACATCCGCCGCCGAACGCCTGGCCCGTTACAAACGTACCGATTTTCCGAGGCTGGCGATAACTTCCTGGGATAAGGATCGCTTCCCCACGCTGCTCCATTTCGACCAGAAACCGGTACCCCTGCTGATTTCCAGCAAGCAGATTACCGATGAGCTGCTCGAGATCCATGCCTACAAGAAGCTTCCTGCAGTGGCGGATTTCGAACAGGAACGGCTGAAGCTATTTCTGGTAATCGGAACACCCGGTGCTTTGATTCTATTGGTTGTCGCAGGTATGGTGCTCTTTGCGCGCATACACAAACAGTCTGAATTGCGCAAAGCCAAGTCAGCATCGCTGTTGAGGGCCGCGCTGGAATCCACTGCCGACGGCATTCTGGTGGTCGATAGCAAACGGCATATCACCGCATTCAACCAGCGCTTCGTGGACATCTGGCATATACCGCCGGAGGTGGTTGCCGCAGGCAAGGATGAGAAGGTGCTGAAATGTGCGACCGATTGGGCGGACAACCCGCAGCAATTCGTGGATAAGGTGAATGAGCTCTATAGCCGTCCCGAAGCGACTTCACTCGATACGCTGCACCTCAAGGATGGCATCGATATAGAACGCTATTCCTCTCCGCAGCGGCTGGGCGACCGCATCGTCGGCCGTGTCTGGAGTTTCCGCGATGTTACCGAGCGTACCCGGTCCGAACAGGCGTTGCGTGAATCGCGCGATGAAATGGAACACAAGGTGCTGGCACGCACTGCCGATCTGCAGTCGGCAAACTCGGCCTTGCTGGCTGAAAAAGCGCATCAGGAAGAACTCATCAGGCAGCTTGCCGAAGTGCACAGCCAGTTGCTTCAGTCCGAGAAAATGGCCTCCATCGGCCAACTTGCGGCCGGTATTGCGCACGAAATCAATAATCCGGTGGGCTATGTGAATTCCAACCTGACCACCCTGCAGGAATATGTGGACGATCTGTTCAAGGTATTGTCCGCCTACGAGCAAAGTGAAAACGAAATGACGCCGGCCACCCGGGCGCGGCTGGAGGAACTGAAGAAAAAAATCGATGTGGATTTTGTGCGCAACGATATAGGCAAACTGATGTCCGAATCGGTCGGAGGTTTGCAACGCGTCAAACGCATCGTGCTGGATCTGAAGGACTTCTCGCACGTCGGCGAGTCAACGAAGCAGTGGGCAAATATCGAAAAGGGAATGGACAGTACGCTCAACGTGGTGTGGAACGAACTTAAATACAAGACCGAAGTCATCAAGGAATATGCGGGTATCCCGGAGATCGAGTGCATTCCCACGCAGATCAACCAGGTGTTCATGAACTTGCTCATGAATGCGGTGCAGGCGATCAAGGAGCATGGCCGGATCATCATCCGTACCGGTCTGGAAGGCGACAATGTCTGGGTGGAAGTCGAGGATACGGGCTCGGGCATCGAGCCCAGTAATCTGAACCGGATCTTCGACCCGTTTTTTACCACCAAGCCGGTAGGTCAAGGCACGGGGTTGGGATTGTCGCTGTCTTACAACATCGTGCAGAAGCACGGCGGCAGGATAGAGGTGCGCAGTGAAGTGGGCAAAGGCACCGCTTTCAGGGTGGTGTTGCCTGTGCAGAATGGCGGAGACGAGGCCGCTTCCAACGCTGAAGCATTCACAGCCGCAAAATAATGGGCCGATTGAATTTTGAACTGACTTCATAAACAAATCGGCTGTCTCCAAATGCTATAATCCGCGCCTCTTTTGAAGGC
>CAYOJU010000148.1:0-6614 GCA_964404355.1 uncultured Sideroxydans sp.
TCGTCATCCATCGATACCGAACAAAAAAATAAACAATATCGCAGGCCTCTTTGATGCGCCCGTTCACTTTCGGGATTGTAACGCCACCGGGCTTCACAAGCAGCCAGCAAACCCCTCCCCCTGCTGCGCGATGACACGCCGCATCTCCGCATCATCCTTCGCCATACGGAAATCGCCGAAATCGAAACCCGGCCCGACATAGCAACCCAGCAAGGCGTACTCCCCCAAGGGACGCGCTGCCTGCCACACGCCTGCCGGGACGACGTGGATGGGTGCTGCGCCGCCGGCGGAAAATGGGCCAAGCGCTATCGTGCTGGCTTGGGAGTTGGTCGCATCGAAGCACAACAGCTCCAGTGCGTCGCCTTCCAGATGGCTCCATACCTCATCGGAAAGCACCTGATGCCAGCCGCTATGCTGCCCCGCCACCAACAGAAAGTAGATCGCCGTCAGCGCGCTGCGCTCGGCGCGATGATCACCCGGCTGCACCCGGCTTGCAGAGCGGAATATCTCCCGATAGTAGCCGCCCTCGGGATGCGGTTGCAGGTCAAGCTCGGCGATCAGGGATTGGGCTCTGGGATGCATGGATAGCTCCGGCAGGTGAGATTCACATTAGCTAAAACGAATTAACGAAGAAAATGGTTTGTAAGGAATATTCGAACACAGCCCCTGATATTCCGCAGGCTAATCAGTACACCAATTTCTTGTACGTCCATCTATTCTGTTTTCCAAATTGCTCAGCGCCTTCTTATATTCTTCTTGCTCTGGCTGTCCAAAATCGAGCAATTTTTTGTAATACCCAATGGCTTTGTTACGCACAGCCTCGCGATCTTTATCTTCCGGATAGGCAGCAAGATGTTCTTTATAGCAATACATGGTTGACGGGGACTCATCTCCTGGCAACAACTCCTCGTACAAGTTTTGGTAAAACGTTGCGAGGGTCCAATAGACTTTTTTCAGATACTTTCCGTCGGGATATTTTTTCAAATAGGTTTGGGCCAAACCAATATCGGGTACCCCACTTAATTCAGACATGTCACCGCCACCCGATATCGCCGCAACCAATGTTGCCTCGCTGTAACGCGAGTTTGGATTAAGCCTGTACGAATCAACGATCAGCTTTCCACCATAATCAAACTGATCTGAATAATGCCCAACGTACAAGCCCAGCGGCACATATTTGTCTTCCCAGAAGACTTGGGAGCGATTACCGGGATACACCTTATGGATTTCATCAACCGCCTTGCCGAGCTCTTCAGAAAGCTCATATAGCTTCTCTGCATCGTCAGGTACTTGTTTCAACGATTTGTAGGTCTGAAAAATCTCCTCCAACTTCCCTTTCAATTTGCTGTATCGATCCCCTCTTACCTCAATTCTCTTACCGGTCTTCGGATCAATGAAACCCTGTGAAGGTAGTAGCTTGTCTGCTACCTGCCGGATTGCTCCTGAGTAATAGATGTGGTCATCCGCATACACACCTATCTCAGGATATTTTGGCATCGGAAAATAGCTGCTGAACTTATCACTTGCTTCAACCACAAGCTTTTCCAGTTCCTCGTCCAGCGCATACAGGTTCTCGATATTGGTTTTCTCTGGCGTCTTGGGAATAGCCAAGAATGCAGTTCTGATCCCATCAAATCGCGGCTTGAATGGCTCAAACCAAAGATGAACCTCAGCTCGAGATTGCATTTCCTTGTCATAGCGCAGCCACCCGGTATAGTTCATACCTTTATCCAGAATATAAACCCCAAGGATTGCTTGATATTGGTATCTTGTCTCTTCTTTGTCGCGCCAAAACGTTGCCCAGGTATCATGATTCCGTATCGACTTAACCTGCAATTCCAATTCCTTCAGCTCGGTATCCAGCGCCAGAATTCTCTCATTATCCTTTTGTCCTGCTGCGTGCGCATATGCCACGAGGACACAATTTAAGGAGTTTTCTACAGGCGAAAAATCCCCAGAACCAATCTGTATCGGTTGTTGAATACAAGTGTGCGTATTCTTGGTGACAGAACCAGCAGTCTTGCCTTGCGCAAGCGTGTCATCAATCCAATGAGAGCCAGATCGCCCCAATATTTCCCTAAATCCAAACTGCCAAATCAACAAAGTGGCGAGAATCACCAATGTCAACAGTGCTAACCAGAGCCGCGTTCTTTTCTTGATCATGCCAGCCTTTCACTGAAACACTTCAAAACAATTCGACTTCAGTGCCCTTGGTTCTCAACGTTTCTCACTTCAAAAACTATTCCGATGCTGACCCCAATAGTTGAAAGCACCTGATGCCAGCCGCTATGCTGCCCCGCCACCAACAGAAAGTAGATCGCCGTCAGCGCGCTGCGCTCGGCGCGATGATCACCCGGCTGCACCCGGCTTGCAGAGCGGAATATCTCCCGATAGTAGCCGCCCTCGGGATGCGGATGCAGGTCAAGGTCGGCGATCAGGGATTGGACTCTGGGATGCATGGATAGCTTCGGCAGGTGAGGTGCACATTAGCGGGGATGAATAACCGGGAAAAATGGTTTGAGAAAAATATTCGAGCCAGGCCCCTTTAATTCCTATGCCCTGATTGCGCACAGTCTGCGGACTGATGATTTTCACCACCTCCGGCGTAAAGAAATTGCTTTGCGTGAAATAGGCGTGCGGCGCATAGATGGGATCGACCGGCTTCCTGATCGGCATCGCATTCAACACCGTCACCGCGCTGGCCACACCGCAATAGGTCTGGTTCACCTGCTCCGTGAACCAGGGAATGAGCTGCCAGTAATCCTCATCGGGCGCTATCCTGGCACGCAACGCCTTGCCCGCATCCGAGTTCCAGTAGATCACCTCGGGCTCTGCCGCAGCGACGGTGAGCGGGTGCGCGGCAAGCAGTATGAGGAAGAGGAAGGAGATTGAAATTTTCATTCTGGCTCTTTAACAAATTATTGCGATGCTGAGCCCTTTGATTCTAGGTGAGATTCCCATTAGCTGGAATGACCGGGGAAAATGGTTTGAGAGAAGTATTCGAACACGCCCCACTAATTGCGTGTGCAAAGCAATGCTCGTGCGACCATTTCAACCACATTAGAATTCACTGCATTTCCTAATGCTCTGAATGCCCTCGCCGGTGTATCTGGCAAGTTTGGTAACTCCCCGAGGCTTTGCAATTTCGCGCATTCTCGCGGTGTCATATACCGCTTCTGCCAACCAATAATCGGCACTTGTGTGTCAGTCATAGCGATAAGGCTTGGCGCTGTTGTTCGTCGTTTAATACGCACTCCAGATGCTCGAAACTGAAGCACGTATTGCCAAATATCTCGCTCCCCGCCTTTAACATTCCACTCAAGCTTTTGCAGACTAGAGGGGAATCTCAGAACCTTCCCTATCCAAGGATCAATCCACTTCTGGTTATCTAGATAGAACTTTCTATTTTGGCGAATAAAGTCTTTTTTCCATTTTGGAAACTCATCTTGCTCAACACGCGCATGACTTGGAAGTGAAGCAAATCTTTCACTCGGCTCTAACTCGCCAAGAGGCTCTCCGTGCGATCCACGAAATTTTAGAAGCCCCCTCCCACCTTTCGACTGAAGAACTGCAAAAGGAGTCTCACTTTCAAACGGATAGGTAGCACCCCATTCCATACTCCAAAGTGGAAATGAAGGTAACTCTATAGTCTTCGGTGAAAGATGAAGAAACTCGTTCCACACCTCTAAACAATCAACAACCTGCTTCGAAAGTTTTCGCGCATCTGCGGGATGGTCTTCTAGTATCGTTTCAACAGACGTCGCAGTATTTTGGATTTTTGGCCATACAAAATCTTTTAAACTATAGCGTGAACCCACAATGTATACACGCTCTCGAATTTGCGGAATCCCAAAATGGTGGGGTGAAAAACGCTCCGCTTGTATGTGATAACCTAAATCACCAAGTTCACACTGAATTTGCTCCCATGTCTTACCATTATTGTGTTTAAGCAAATTAGGGACATTTTCGAGAATGAAATATCCCGGTTTCTTTTTCTTAAGAATTGCAGCCACATCAAAAAATAGATTGCCTTGCTTGGTGCATTCAAAGCCCAATTGTTCCCCAGCCTTAGAAAATGGTTGGCAAGGAAAACCTGCCGTCAACACATCGTGGTCAGGCACATCTTTTGGTTTGATTTCTGCTATATCACCAACAGGCCTTAGACTGAAATTGGCTTCATAAAGGTCTTGCAAATGGGGCTGAATCTCTGCAGCAAATACGCACTGCCCCCCCATACGATTAAGCGCTACATGGAAGCCACCCAGCCCAGCAAAAAGATCAGCAAAACGAAAACTAGATTTCATTATTAAGTAGCTCTGGGCAGTTGAGCGATACGGGGATTCACCCAATCCACTAGCTGCACATCGAGTGCGGCAGAAACACTCACATTGTTTTGTCGAAACGACTTAAGTAGACGATATCTTTCAACAAACATCCCGTCCACAGAGGCTGAACTCCGTCTGAACTGCTGGGAGTCAGCAAACGCAAAAGGTATAGCAAATGCACGCAAAGGACGCGCATTAAAATTTACAATCTTTCGCCATAAGTCTATATCTGGCGTCTGACGCTTACCTGGCCAATTGCTACCGCTAGCACATTGCACCAAAAAAACCGGAAAGGATGATTGGCTATCATCGAAAGAATAAAAGGCCAATAAATCCAAACCTAAATCTTTTACCGAGCTAGTTAAATGTAATTGAGAATCAGTGCCTGCACTCTCATTGAGATCGGCCAGAAGAGTAGGGAAGGCATCGCTAAGTGATATAGGATTATTATCAGCTGCCCAACCAACTTTTTTTACTTTCCAGCCTGGTAAGGTTTGGCTAAATGACTCCACCGTCAACTCTTCAAACAATCGCCCTTGTGTTACGTATTCCGCCCCCCAATTTGCGGGCAATTGCGAATACATTTCAACGCACGATAGAGCCAAACAAAACCCGTACGCAGGAAAGTCCGTCCAATCATTAACGCGAACAATACGGTTTCCTGAAACGCTTATGCCTAGCGGCTGCGACAGGTAGGCTATGCGGCGAGATATAATGGCCCAAGCATCATCTACTCTTTCTGCTGCAAAATCTTGCGCACTGTGCTCGTCTGACGAACCGTATATTTGCTCTTCAACTAGAACATCAATAACGTCTGATTTTGACAACTCAACATCGTCAAAAACAACGCAGGCTTCGATCCAGTCGCACAAAACATTCAGATCAACTCTGTGCACATTTACCGAGCGCAGCATACCTCTATCAGGTAGTCGCAGCATCTTCCTGCATCTCCTTCAGTATGTCATTCCTAATATCCGGGAAGTACGCTAATAACGCTGCAGAGTCTTTTCCCAAACGCCCAATTGCCTTGCGTACTTTTTCTGATTTTTTAAACAGATGAACTTCTGAAAGAGCTTGCTGGATATTGTCAGATGCGCCTTCGATGAAATCTATCAATTCCTGCTCACCCACGCCCGCTTTTCGGTAAGCGACTTCCCACCTTGGATCTTCGGTTCTCTCGAGATATTCGACAGCCTCTTGGCTCTCTAATATCTTCCCAAATTGGTCTACGTAACGTGAGTCCGTAAATAGTGGGGGGCGTTTTTCATTCCCAAATAGCCATAACGCAAACTTAACAAGATTATCAGTATGTTCTTTGGGAACTGGGGTTGCAGCTTTATCTGGCGTTGCTTCAATATCAACATGTAAATATTGTTTAGCACCATGTGTTCTAAGTGAAAGGTATAGAACGCTGAATTTTTCCTCCACCTTATCAATGGCGATGCCTTCTTGTTGCTCCATTTGCCGCAGCAATTTGTACGCAATGTAATTCTGCCTCACTGTCGGTGTTTTGCTTCCGATTTTGCGTCGTACTTCGTCATACGTAAAATGATTTTCATCAATCAGCTTGCTGATGTACTGTGCTTTTTCAGCAGGGTTCCATTCCTTAATTCCGGTTACATGTCGAAAGCCCAGATAGGCAGATACAGTCTTTCGGTCGCCCACCAGAATGTAGGGGATATTTTCGAAAAAACCGGCCGGGAGTGTCTTTCCATCAATTATTTCAGCCCATTTCTTAGACTTAATATCTCCACCAATTGCTTTCTGCAAAAGCTTTAGGGCAGCTAATCGACGATTTCCCTCAACTACGACATATTGCTCTTGTCCATAAAGTTTTTCCTTTACGACAATCAAAGCTTCTTGCGGCCAGAATCCACTTTCCAAGAATGAAACCGCCAACTCATCCAACGTCCAGTCTTGCATCGCATCGATTACTTTTTCTTGCAACAGATCAGGAGATGCGACGTTACGACCTAATCTAGGATTGGTAGGATCTAAATTGAGTTGTTCAATAGGCAAATATTCTATTTTTGTAGTAGTGGTCATATTGAATTCCTATTACTAACTGTCAATGGTCAATCTCCGCTTTGCTTGGGCATTCTAGTGAGAAGCGAGGCCGTGAGCAAACCCCTACAAGCATTGGGCGAACGGCCTCTGTGTTCCCCTACCGACTAATCGGCTTATACCGAATCCGCTTAGGCTTAGCCCCCTCTTCACCCAAACGCTTCCGCTTGTCCGCCTCATATTCCTGATAGTTGCCATCAAAGAACGTCCACTTGGAATCGCCTT
>CAYOJU010000149.1:0-4131 GCA_964404355.1 uncultured Sideroxydans sp.
TGGCGCGCATCGCGGCTTTCATGTCTTCGGTGATTTGCTGCTTGAGACTCATATCAAACTACCCTTCGCCCAAAAGGCGGGGCAGATCAATACAGCTTCGGCGGGAGAGTCTGGCTGCGCAGGCGCTTGTAGTGGCGCTTAACGGCGGCAGCCAGTTTGCGCTTGCGCTCTGCCGTGGGCTTCTCGTAAAACTCGCGAGCGCGCAGTTCGGTCAGCAGACCGGTTTTTTCCACAGAACGCTTGAAACGGCGCATTGCCACTTCGAACGGCTCATTCTCTTTAACGCGTACAGTTGTCATGAACAAACTACCTTTTACCAAAAATTCGAGGGCGCGATTCTACAAAACAACGGGTTATTTCACAACCTGTATTTATTGAACCGTGATTCGCCCGAATTTGCGCTTGCCGACCTGGGCCACCACGACTGCTCCTGCCTTGATTTGCAAAGCTTTATCGATAATTTTGGCGCCGTCGAGCTTAACGCCGCCCTGGTCTATCATGCGCAGCGCCTCGGACGTGCTGGCAACCAGGCCCGCCTGCTTGAGCAGTTGGGCGATGCCGATATGCCCCTCTGCGCTGGCAACGGTGATTTCGGGCATATCGTCCGGCAGCACGCCTTTCTGGAAGCGCGCTTCGAATTCCGCCAATGCCTCTTCGGCTGCCTTTTGCGTGTGGAAGCGGGCAACGATTTCCTGCGCCAGCAATACCTTGATGTCGCGTGGGTTGCGGCCATTTGCCACTTCCTCGCGGAAGTTGGCGATCTGCGCCAGGCTGCGGAAGGACAGCAGCTCGAGGTAGCGCCACATCAGATCGTCGGAAACGGACATGAGCTTGCCGAACATGTCCTGCGGCGTATCGGTTACGCCGATGTAGTTGCCCAGAGATTTGGACATCTTGTTGACGCCGTCCAGACCTTCCAGCAACGGCATGGTAAGCACGCACTGCGCAGGCTGGCCGAAGTGGCGCTGCAATTCACGCCCCATCAGCAGGTTGAATTTCTGGTCGGTGCCGCCCAGTTCGATATCGGCCTTGAGCGCAACAGAGTCGTAGCCCTGCACCAGCGGGTAGATGAATTCGTGGATGGCGATGGGCTGGCTGGCGCGATAGCGCTTGCCGAAGTCGTCGCGTTCCAGCATTTGTGCCACGGTGTGAGTGGCGGCCAATTTGATCAGGTCAACCGCGCTGAATTTGTCCATCCAGGTGGAGTTGAACACAACTTCGGTCCTGTCCGGATCGAGCACCTTGAAAACCTGGTCTTTGTAACTTTGCGCATTGGCAAGC
This sequence comes from uncultured Sideroxydans sp., assembly GCA_964404355.1. Classification (GTDB taxonomy): domain Bacteria; phylum Pseudomonadota; class Gammaproteobacteria; order Burkholderiales; family Gallionellaceae; genus Sideroxyarcus. The sequence goes on from CAYOJU010000149.1 coordinate 1,282, forward strand.
ACCTGCTCGCGTGTCAACGGCGGACGGGTGGCGTTCTTGCCGGTAGGGTCACCGATCATGCCGGTAAAGTCTCCAATCAGGAACAGGGCGTGGTGACCCAGGTCCTGCAACTGGCGCATTTTGTTGAGCAGCACGGTATGGCCAAGATGCAGATCGGGCGCAGTCGGGTCGAAACCGGCCTTGATGCGCAACGGGCGGCCCAGTTCGAGCTTTTTGATCAGTTCGGATTCCAACAGCAATTCTTCGCTGCCGCGTTTGATTTGATTGATGATTTCTTGTTGACTCATGTCGAAAAGCCGCTTGTTTGTGTCTCGTCCGGTGTCCTTGCGGGTTTTGAGGCTATGTCGCTTTCTGTTAGAGTGCGCGCCATAACTCAATAAGTGCTTGTGGGTGCCGATAATGTTTTACGGAGATTCGCAAGCACCAGCCGTCCTGGGAGGCGCGAATGTTACCGCAAAACAACTTGTCACACGCGCACAAAATGAAGCTGCGATGGTTCGTCACCTTGTCCAGCCTGCCTTTGTTGGGGGTCGTAACCGCCTTCGGAATCATGCCGCAGACGGATGCGATTTCGCGCGAACAGAAATCCATTATCGAAGAAATCACCCTGCCATTCTCTTCGGCTGTCGCCGGCAATGCCACGACTTTCTGGCGCAACGAACGCATCCAGCGCGGAGATACCGTTGCCGAATTGTTGCTGCGGCTGAATGTTGAAGACCAGGCCGCGAGCGACTATCTGCGCAAGAACAAGGCCACTGAAAGCCTGCGCCGGCTGTCCGTGGGCAAGGAAGTTCAGGCCGAGACGGATGCCAATGGCGCGCTGCTGGCATTGCGTTATCTTAGCAACGATGCCAATCAGATCGTGGTTGAGAAGAGCGGCAACGGTTTCCAGACCCGTACACTGCCGGCCGTAACCGATAAACGCGTGCAGATACGAACCGGCGAAATCAAAACCACCCTGTTTGCCGCGACCGATGAAGTCGGCCTGCCCGACCCGGCAGCCAACCAGATGTCGGATATCTTTGGCGGCGACGTCGATTTCCACCGTGATCTGCGCAAAGGCGACAAGTTCACGGTGATTTACGAAATGAACTATATCAATGGTGAACCCTCGCGCACTGGTCGCATTCTCTCCGCCGAATTCGTCAACCACGGGCACGCTTTCCGCGCTGCGTATTACCAGACTACAGAATTTACCGGCGACTATTACTCACCGGACGGCAAGAGCATGCACAAAGCTTTCTTGCGCTCGCCCATCGAGTTTTCGCGCGTCAGTTCCGGTTTCAGCAAGTCGCGTTTCCATCCTATTCTGAATAAATGGAAGTCGCATAAAGGCGTGGATTACGCCGCCCCCATGGGCACCAAAGTCAAAGTCACCAGCGACGGCGTTGTTTCCTTCGTCGGCAAGCAAGGCGGTTATGGCAATGTGGTGATGGTCACTCACCAGGGACATTTCACGACGGTGTACGGACACCTATCGCGTTTCGCGAGCGGTCTCCACGCAGGACAGCGTCTGGGGCAAGGCCAGATCGTCGGCTATGTCGGCATGACCGGATTGACCACGGGCCCGCATCTGCACTATGAATTCAAGCTGAACGGTATTCAGCGCGACCCGCTGAAAGTGGCGCTGCCGGACGGCAAGCCGATCAGCGAATCGCAAAAGACCTCGTTCGCGGATAGGACCCGCGAGCTGTTTGGGCAACTGGATACGTTCCATAACACACGTATCGCCAAGCTCGACTAGGTGAACGTACCCTCTGACCTCTACATCGGCATCATGTCCGGCACCAGCCTGGACGGTATTGATGCCGCATTGGTCGATCTCTCACAAGCCGCGCCCTGCCTGGTTTCCAGCTATTTTCAGCCTTATCCTGCAGCGCTGAAAGAAACGCTGCTCGCATTGCACCAGCCCGCCCCTAACGAGCTGCATCAGTCGCAGCTCGTCGCCGGCCAACTCGCCCGTGAGTACGCCGAAGCAACAAAAACCTTGCTGAAAAAGGCAGACGTTGGCGCCGCCTCGGTACAAGCCATCGGCTGCCACGGCCAGACTGTGCGCCATTGCCCGGAACATGGCTATTCCTTGCAACTCAACAACGCAGCGCTCCTGGCGGAGCTAACCGGCATCCATGTCGTGAGCGATTTCCGCAATCGCGACATCGCGGCAGGCGGGCAGGGAGCACCGCTGGTTCCGGCCTTTCACGATATGGTGTTGCGCCATCCAAACATCAGTCGTGTCATTCTCAATATCGGCGGAATCGCCAACCTGACTGATCTCGCCCCGAACAAGGCCACAATCGGTTTCGACAGTGGCCCCGGCAACCTGCTGATGGACGCGTGGATTGCAAAACATCAGGGCAAGCCCTACGACAAGGACGGCGCATGGGCCACCAGCGGCAGGATCATCCCCGCCCTGCTGCAAGTCATGCTGGATGACGCCTATTTTGTTGCTTCTCCTCCCAAAAGCACCGGACGCGACCTGTTCAACCTCAGTTGGCTGGAAAATAAATTAAGTGGGGGTGAAGCACCACAAGATGTGCAGGCAACCCTGCTCGCCCTCACCGGCGACAGCATTGCCGCTTCCGTGCACCGCTTCTGCACCAGAACCCGGGAAATATTCGTTTGCGGTGGTGGCGCCCACAACAAGGCACTGCTCTCGCACCTGCAACAGGCGCTGCCGCAATGCCGCATCCAGAAGACCGAGGTATTGGGCATTGATGCCGACTGGATGGAAGCCATGGCGTTCGCCTGGCTAGCGCAACAGGCCATGCACTTGCGTCCCGCCAATCTGCCTGCCGTCACCGGAGCGAAACATCCCTGCGTGTTGGGTGCAATTTATCCGGCATAAAAAAA
>CAYOJU010000149.1:4231-6611 GCA_964404355.1 uncultured Sideroxydans sp.
TTGCCTTCTTCCTCGATCAATTGTTTCACTTTATTGGCCGCATTGTCCGTGAACAGCAGCGGGTCTTGCACTTCGGTGACTGAATTCATGTTTCCTCCTGATTAATTTGATGATGACTCGGCTGTTCCAAGTTTGAATGCCACCACTTTGTCTTCTGCCTGCGCCAGATGTATCAGTTTACCTTCGACAATCGCGCCCAACTGTATTTCCAGCGTTCTGTAGTGAACGTCCCCTGTGACCCTGGCCTTGCTTTGTAGTTCCAGATATTCCGCCACATGCACCGGGCCGACCACAGTACCATTGACGACCAGATGGGTAACCTTGACCTCGCCGTCCACACGCGCCTGTTCGCTCAACACGAGCGTGCTTGGCTTGCTCGGGTCGGCGATCACACTGCCTTTAATCTCGCCATCCACGCGCAGACCTCCCGTAAAGCTCACGTCGCCCACGATTCTGGTGCCGGCTCCCACCAGTGAATCGATGCGGTTCTGGGGTTTGCTTTGCCGATTGCTGAACATGCTTGTTTCTCCTTTAGGAAGGTTGCAGGCCGACCGTCCGGGTGACCTTGGGTTCCTGCATTCCCCTCTCGAACACCCGCACCTCGACGCTATCGAGCGTCACTTCCGGCGGTAACTTAATAACCTTATCAACCCGCTGGTAATATTTGAAGCTTAATTGATATGACGTTACATCCTGTGGCGAGTTCGCCTGCGGGAATTGTAGCACTACTTTATTGCCGTCCCGCTCACCGTTCACCACCAGTTGCATATTGCCTTTGAACTCACTGCCGCGCTGTTGCACGCTCTGCACCAGCAACATGCGCAAATGATATTCCCCGGGCAACGAGTCTGTATCGACTTTCAGACGATGGATGGACAATTCAGCCTCGCGCGCCCCGGTCAACGGCAAATTCTGGAAGAACAGCAGATCTTCCTTCAGCCGCGCATTTTCCTCGGTCAGGTTTTTAACCTGCGTATTAACCTCGACATCCGTAGCCCGCTCGATCTGTCCCTGACGCTCATAAACAGCGATCTGATTGGTCAGTTTGGCGTTTTCTTCTTCCAGGAACTGCACCCGATCGTGCAACTCGCTCAATTCCTGTTTCGCCTGGCCGCGATGAAAACCCGCGAGTTCCAGCCCGAAGCCGTACGCATACCAGATCATCCATCCGATCAACAAGACGAAAGGCAGCGCGACTGCCCAGCGCACATACCACGGCACATGCGGACGCACAGACAGCCGGGGAGCAGAAATGCTGAACTTCCGGCGGAAACTGCGCATCATCTTCATATTCAGGGCAGCAAAGGAATTACGTTAAGACCGGTTAACTCGGGAAGGCAGAACACGATGTTCATGTTCTGCACCGCCTGTCCTGCCGCGCCTTTCACCAGATTGTCGATCACCGACAACACCACCACCGTGTCGCCACCCTGCGGCCTGTGCACCGCGATGCGGCACATATTGGAACCGCGCACTGTGCGTGTTTCCGGCATGCTGCCCGCGGGCAGCACATCGACAAACGCCTCGTTGGCATAGCGTTGTTCGAACAAGGCCTGCAAATCCGCGTCTTTGTTCTTGAGCCGTCCGTACAGCGTGGCATGAATACCGCGTATCAGCGGAGTCAGGTGCGGTACGAAAGTCAGCCCGACCGGCTTGCCCAACACGTTGGCCAGTCCCTGCTTGATCTCCGGCAAATGCCTGTGCCCGGCCACGCCATAGGCCTTGAAATTGTCCGAAGCTTCGGCAAACAGGGTGGGAATCTCGGCCTTGCGGCCGGCGCCGGAAACGCCGGATTTGGCATCGGCAATCAATGAACCTTCCTCGATCAGCCCGGCTTCAAGCAAGGGAATGAAGCCCAGTTGCACCGCTGTCGGGTAACAGCCCGGATTCGCCACCAGCCGCGCCTGCTTGATCTTGTCCCGGTTTACTTCCGGCAGGCCGTACACCGCCTCCGCCACCAGATCGGGGCAGGCATGGGTCATGCCGTACCATTTTTCCCATACAGCGATGTCCTTGATGCGGAAGTCCGCCGCGAGGTCGATCACCCGCACACCGGCGTCCAGCAATGCCCGAGTCTGCTGCATGGCAATACCGTTGGGGGTCGCGAAGAAAACCACATCACATTGGTCGAGATGCGCTTCGTCTGGATGGGTAAACGACAGGGTTACGTAACCGCGCAAGCTGGGAAACATCTGGCTGACCGGCGTGCCCGCATCGGCACGCGAGGTGATCGCGTGCAACTGCACTTGCGGATGCCCCGCCAACAGCCTCAGCAACTCGACACCGGTATAACCTGTACCGCCTACGATCCCAACTTTAAGCACGTCGCACCTCAAAAATTAGCTGCAAATGATAAAGGAAAAAGCCGCCCAAAGGCGGC
>CAYOJU010000150.1:0-3727 GCA_964404355.1 uncultured Sideroxydans sp.
TGGCCTTGTAGGCCATCTTGCGGCTATCGGCTATCCAGTAGCCGAGATAGAGATAAGGCAGTTGCAGCTTGCGGCACAATTCGATCTGCCACAGCACGTTGTAGGTGCCGAAGCTGGCCTGCGGCAATTCGGTGTCGTAGAAAGTATAGACCGCGGACAATCCATCCTGCAGCACATCGACCACGCTCACCATGCGCAACGCTTCGCCTTCGCGAAACTCTACCAGCAACGTATCGACATGGCTTTGCAGCAGGAAGTTGCGGTATTGCTCGGGGCTGTCATCATCCATGCCGCCGTCGCGATGGCGCGCTGCCTGATAGCGGCGATACAACTCGTAGTATTCCGGCTTGTCTTGCAGCGCATGTATCGTCGCATTCAGATTGTAATGCTGCCTGCCACTGCGGCGTTGCGAGCGCGTGGGCTGGAAGTCGGCGACCACGACGCGCACCGGCACGCACTGGCGGCAGGTATCGCAACGCGGGCGGTAAGTGAAGGTACCGCTGCGGCGAAAGCCGTGGCGTACCAGTTCTGAATACACCTCGGTGGATATAAGAAAACTGGGTGTGGCAACTTGCGAGCGCGCTTCCGCCTCCGGCAGATAGCTGCACGGGTAGGGTGCAGTCAGATAAAGCTGCAAGGAAGAAAGCGGGATGTCGTTGAGCAGGCTCATAAAATTGTTTTGCGAGCGAATCGCGGCGTCGCGTGTTGGTTCCGACATAACCTGAAGGTTAGTCTACACCGCAACTTCGTTGTCGCTCATTCCTCGTCTATCTACCAGATATGCCTCGTCATTCGCTGCGCGGCTCCTTGCGCTTCATCCCGCAAAACAAATTTTCATAAGTGTTAGCGGAACAGATCTTCGTCAAAACGCCAGTCAGGTACATGGCTACAGTTTATCAAGTCTTGCAGGCGGGCGATGAATTCATTGCGCGGAATTTCGCGGGCGCCAAGCGAAGCCAAGTGCGGCGTATTCATTTGACAGTCAATCATGCCGAAATTCCATCTTTTCAGCTGGGCGGCGAGATGCGCGAGGGCGATCTTGGATGCATTTGACCTTTGGCTGAACATGGACTCACCGTAAAACATCCTGCCCAGCGCCATGCCATACAGCCCGCCGACCAGTTCGCCATCCATCCAGGTCTCCACCGAATGGGCATAGCCCAGGCGGTGCAGCTCGCAATAGGCAGCGATCATTTCCTCGTGTATCCATGTGCCGTTCGCTCCTTCGCGCGGCGCAGCGCAGGCGCGCATCACCTGCTCGAACCTGCTGTCGAAGCGCACTTCGTGTAGGCCATTGCGCAAGACCTTGCGCAATGAGTGTGACACCTTGAATTCTTCTGGAAACAATACCATGCGCGGGTCCGGACTCCACCACAGAATCGGCTCTCCTTCGCTGAACCACGGAAAAATGCCGTGGCGGTAAGCTTCCAGTAAGCGCACCGTTGTAAGGTCGCCACCCGCAGCAAGCAATCCGTTGGGCGAGCGCAAGGCTTGTGTTACCGCCGGGAAAGAAAGATTGCGCAGGAGTGGAATCATCGAACAGGTAAAGGACTATATAAAGTTATAGGACTTATGGGATATGGTAACTGATGTCGATTTGTGCTTATATTATGCCCAAGTAAAGCTAGCATAAGGCAGGGAGTCGCAATGTTGGGAATATTTGGCAAGAGGTCTGATCACCCGCTGGCTGACATCAAGTTGGCGCAGCAGGTTCTGGAAGATATCCCAAAGAATGATGCGCTTAACACGGTGCAGGAGCTGACGAGCTGGATAGAGTCCATCCTCGAATTGGCTGAGGATTTTCGTCTGGATCACGAGTTTGCTGTACTGCGGATGTTCGATGAAGCCGCACAGCCGCATGTGCGCAAGCTGTTGCGCGATTATTTTGCGATGCAGCCGGTTACGAAATTTCAGGAAAACCGCCTGTGGACGGTACTGAACGGTTTCTATATCCAGAGCGAACTGGTTCATTACGACGTGCTGACGCGCTATCGCAACAACGGGCGTGGGGCATCCAGCATCAAGCCGGATTTGGCATTATTGGGGGCGCGTGGCATTGCGGCGTTGACCGGGCGCCTGAAAATGGCTGCAGCACGTTTTGCCCTGGTTGAGCCAATGCTGTGGCAACATCTGTCCGATTTCTACGGTCATGCTGAAGCGAACGGCTATCAGGACGATGCGGTAGCGATGTACCCGGGAATACCGGGCAACTCATCGCCGCAGCAGGAATTTGCCTCTCTGCTGGTTTGGTACGGCGTGAGTGCGGGGGTGCAGAATCCCTTGCAGGAGCACATCACCGGTAGCCTGATTTCTTATGCGGGCAAGGGGCTGCAAGTGGATGAGCAATACAACGCCAATGCCCTTTTCGTATTCGATCTGGCCCAGCCTACGCCACCGATGCGCGTGGCGAGCGATGCCACACTTCATCCTGCGTTGCGCTTCTTTTCGGTGACTGAAGAACTGAATCAGTTGTCGTCACTGTCCAAAAATCTGGAAAAGGGCATCGTGCCGGACGATGTGAATTTGTGCGGGGCAAAATACGATGTCGAACTGGTGCGTGATATTTTGCGCAAACTGATCGATAACCTGACCCAGCCGCTGCCTACCCGTCGCAATCCCCGCCGCAAGATCAACGTCAACCTGAAAGTGGCAAACGGTTTTTTCAAAATGCTGGAACAGGCAGACGTCGGGCTCAATTTCTTCAATCCGGACACGGCAGAAGTCTGGGATGTGGAAGATATCAGCGCCACCGGTTTCCGCAGTGTGCTGCCTGCGGCCCAGGTGGACGGGATCAAGATCGGCTCCCTGATCGGCAGCAAACCTGAAAACGTGACGAACTGGGGTGCGGGTATCGTGCGGCGCCTGAGACGGGACGAAAAAAATAATATGCACATCGGAGTGGAAGTGCTCAGTACCCAGATCGTCGGCATATCGTTGACGGATCGTGTGGAAGCTGGCGATGCGGATATACAGATTGCCCTGTATCTGAACCGTCCTGCCGACACCAGCGGTGAAGCCTGGTTGCTGATGCGGCCGGATACATTCTCGCCGAACAGGAGCCTGAATATGGAACTGGGCGGTAAAGGCTACCTGTTACTGCCGCTGGCGTTGGTGGAAGCCGGCGACGACTATGACCTGGCGCGTTATCGCCGCATGGAACAGGAAACTTCTGCGGAGTAGGCGGTTATTTGGCCAACCTGCGCGTCAGCCACTGTTCGATATCGCGTATTTCTTCCGGACACACCGAGTGCGGCATGGCGTAATCGTGCCATTCCAGTGTGTAACCCTGCCGCAACAGTTCATCTGCCGACGCCCGGCCAAAAGCATGGGGGATAACCGGGTCAGCCCGGCCGTGTGCCATGAAAATCGGCGTGGCCTTGGCCGCAGCATCTGCTTCTGCCTGTAATGTTTTTGATAGCGGCAAGTAGGTTGATAACGCCAATATTCCGCCCAGACGCTCTTTGTGCCGCAATCCTGAATACAAAACGACCGCGCCGCCCTGCGAGAATCCGGCGAGGAAGATATTTTTCGCAGCGACTCCGCGCTGCTTTTCCTGGGCAATTATTTTTTCCACCTCGGCTTGCGACTCGCGGATGCCTTCAACATCTTCGTTTCTGCCGATGCTGGCGGATAGCTCTGCAGAAGCCGCCGCGGTCAGGATGTCATACCAGGCACGCATCACATAACCGTTGTTGATGGTCACCGGGCGCATGGGGGCGTGCGGGAA
>CAYOJU010000150.1:3827-6588 GCA_964404355.1 uncultured Sideroxydans sp.
GTTTTGCTGGGGGGCAGCTCTTCTTCCAGCTCGTCGTTGTGGTTTTGGCGGGTGTTCATGGTATCGGTAAGGTTCAGCGGATGTTGCTATGATAGCGCCTCCCGACGATACAGCCCCCGAATTTTATGAACAGCAAAGTTACAAAAGCCTTTCACAGCGCCGATTCGTTGCAGCAATTGGCTGCCGACATTGTCCACTACGCCCGTCAACAGGGCGCTTCCGCCAGTGCGGCCGAAGTTTCGGAAGGTTTCGGCCAGACCGTTACCGTCCGTCAGGACGCGGTTGAAACCATCGAGTACAACCGCGACAAGGGCATGAGCGTCAGCGTGTACATCGGCCAGCGTCGCGGTAATGCCAGCACTTCGGACTTTTCGAAAAAGGCCGTGCGCGACACCGTGGATGCCGCGCTCAATATTGCGCGCTATACCGCGGAAGACGACTGCGCCGGACTGCCCGACGCCGACCAGCTCGCCACCGAATTCCCCGATCTCGACCTGTATCACCCGTGGGAAATCAACGTCGAACAAGCCATCCAGCTGGCGAGCGAATGCGAACAGGCCGCGTTCAAAACCGACAAGCGCATCAGCAACTCCGAAGGTGCCACTGTCAACATCAGTGAAGGGCGCTTCGTACAGGCCAACAGCCTGGGCTTCATGGGCGGCTATCCCAGCTCGCGTCACAGCGTGAGCTGCTCGGTAATCGCCGGCAAGGGCGACGGCATGCAGCGAGACTACTGGTACGGTACGGCGCGCAATGCCCGCCAGATACTGAAAGTGGAAGAGATCGGCCGCATCGCCGCCCAACGCACCTTGCGCCGCCTGAACGGGCGCAGGCTGGACACCATGCAATGTCCGGTTCTGTTCGAATCCCCGGTCGCAGGAGGTTTGTTCGGCCATTTTGTGGGCGCAGTGAGTGGCGGCAGCCTGTATCGCAAATCTTCTTTCCTGCTCGATCAACTGGATAAGCCCGTATTCTCCAGGAATGTCCGTATCGACGATGTGCCGCACACCTTGCGCGGCCTTGCCAGCAGTGCCTTCGACGACGAAGGCGTGCGCACCCGACGCCGAACCATCGTCGAAGAAGGCGTGCTGCAAGGTTATTTCCTCGGTAGCTATTCCGCGCGCAAACTCGGCATGCAAACCACCGGCAATGCCGGAGGTACGCACAACCTGATCGTGCGCCCGGGCGAGTTGAACTTTTACGGACTGCTGCGCCAGATGCAGCGCGGTCTGCTGGTCACCGAACTGCTCGGCCACGGCGTCAATCCTGTCACCGGCGACTACTCGCGCGGCGCGGCGGGCTTCTGGGTAGAGCACGGCGAGATCCAGTATCCGGTGGAAGAAATCACCATCGCGGGCAACCTCAAGGAGATGTACAAAAACATCGTCGCTGTCGGCAACGATCTGCTGGTGCAAGGCTCGCGTCAATGCGGCTCGGTGCTGATCGAGAACATGATGGTGGCGGGAAAGTAAGAATTATTTCCGACTTCTGTGCGGACGTTCAAGTCAATGCTGATGTCTACGGGTTGAGCTGCTGATACACCAGTTGCGCCACTCGCAGCAGTTCTGACTTCTCAAGGTCGCCCGAAAGCGCATAACCAAACGGTCCGTCTATCCAGTAGAACACGCCGACATTTTCCTCGCGCGCATAGCGGAAGGCGGTTTCCTGATTGTCGGTTTTGTCGGTGCGCACATAGAGCGTCAGGCGTTGTCCGCGCGCATCCTGATACATGAATTGTGCGGCAGGACCATTGCTGCCGGGTAGCAGTCGTCCGCCTACCAGCTCATAACCCGTCGCAGCCAGATGCGGCACCTTGAGCGGAGCCCCCAGCCGTTTCGACAGCCATGCCGTCAGGTGCGCTTCCTGATCGGCGCCGACTTCCACCGGGTGGCGCACTTCCGGAGTGTAGACAGCATGGGCCATGGCGGCCTGACTGGCCAAAGACATCGACGCCACCGTCGGCACTTTCTGTGCATCGTGCAGGAACCAGCCCAGCATGCCACCAATAGCTAACCAGACCGCCACTGCGGCATAGCGCAACTGCGGCAGTATGGTCCAAGACTGCGGCTCCGGTTTGATCAATCTCTGGGGGATGGCTTCGTTCAGCACCGGATCGAACAGTGTATGCAACGCCGCATTTTGTTGGCGATAGGAATCTACTCGTTCGGCATCCCCCGGATGCGATGCCAGCCAGGCCTCCACTTCGGCGAGGCGCAGCGGATCCAGCTGACCGTCGGTATAGGCCTGCAACTCGGACTCGTTCAAGGTCTTCATCGTTTCGTTCATTTCACTACCCTCAATTCCGGAGCAGAATTGCCCGCCATGATCTGGCGTAAATGCTCGCGACCGCGCGACAGTCGCGACATCACCGTGCCTACCGGCACGCTCAATACTTTTGCTACTTCCTCATAACGCATTTCCTCCAGCCCGATCAGAAGCAGCACTTCGCGTTGCTCGACAGGCAGGCAATCGAGCGCGGTCTGGATGTCCCTGATTTGCAGCCCGTCCTCCTGCGTGGCGCGTACCGGTATGTTCAGTTCATCCTCATCCAGCGATTGTTGTGCAGGTATCGCACTGTCGGCCCGAACATTGTTCGCGTGGATGTTGTGCATGATGGAGAACAGCCAGGCGCGCAGATCGCTGCCGCGCCGCCACAAGTGGAACCGGCCCCACGCGCGTTCCAGCGTGTCCTGCACCAGATCGTCCGCGCGACCGCGTTCCCACACCAGCGACCGGGCATAGCGGCGCAGGCGCGGGATGT
>CAYOJU010000151.1:0-6467 GCA_964404355.1 uncultured Sideroxydans sp.
CCGCGGAAACCGATCATCGGGTTCTCTTCCATCGGCTCGTAGATATCGCCGCCCAGAAGCTTGCGATATTCGTTCGACTTGAAGTCGGACATGCGCACGATCACCGGCTTGGGCCAGAACGCGGCGGCCAGTGTGGAGACGCCCTCGGTGATCTTCTCGACATAGAACTCTTCCGGGCTGGCATAACCGGCAGCGCGGTGCAACACGGCCTCGTGCAATGATTTCGGTAGTTTGTCGTGATCCAGTACCGCCTTGGGGTGGATGCCGATCAGGTTGTTGATGATGAACTCGAGACGCGCCAGACCAACGCCCGCGGATGGCAGTTGCGCAAATTCGAAGGCCAGCGTGGGGTTGCCCACGTTGAGCATCAGCTTGACCGGGATGGGCGGCAGTTCGTCTTCGCTGTGGACGACAACCTCGAACGGCAGTTTGCCGTGGTACACAAAACCGGTATCGCCTTCGGCGCATGAAGCAGTGACGGTTTCGCCTTCCTGCAACGCGGTGGTAGCGTGTCCACAACCGACGATAGCGGGAATGCCGAGTTCGCGCGCAATGATGGCGGCATGGCAGGTGCGCCCGCCGCGGTTGGTGATGATGGCGGATGCGCGCTTCATCACCGGTTCCCAGTTTGGATCGGTCATGTCGGTGACCAGCACGTCGCCCGCCTTGACCTTGTCCATCTCGTCGGTGCTGGCAACGATGCGTACGCGGCCGGTGCCGATCTTCTGGCCGATGGCGCGACCTTCAACCAGCACGTCACCGCGCTGTTGCAGGCGGTATTTCTCCGTGCCTCCAGCTGCGGCATTCGACTTCACCGTTTCGGGACGCGCTTGCAGGATATAGAGCTTGCCATCCACTCCATCCTTGCCCCATTCGATGTCCATCGGGCGGCCGTAATGCTGTTCGATGGAGACGGCGTAACGCGCCAGCTGCAACACATCTTCATCGCTCAGCGAGAAACGCGCCTGATCGGCGGCTGGCACTGGCTCGATGCGACAAGAACGTCCTGCGGAGCGCTGTTCGTCGAACACCATGCGCTGTTGCTTGGAACCCAGGCTACGGCGAATGACAGCAGGGAAGCCAGCGGCGAGTTGCTGCTTGTGCACATAGAATTCATCGGGATTGACCGCGCCCTGCACCACCATTTCGCCCAGACCGAAAGACGAGGTGATGAACACCGCATCGCGGAAACCGGATTCGGTATCCAAAGTGAACATCACGCCGGACGCGCCCAGATCGGAGCGCACCATGCGTTGTACGCCGGCCGACAGGGCCACGTCGGCATGGGTAAAGTCCTTGTGCACGCGGTAGGAGATGGCGCGGTCGTTATACAGCGAGGCGAACACTTCGCGGATCGCGTGCAAAATATTTTCGATGCCCTGGATGTTAAGGAAGGTTTCCTGCTGGCCTGCGAACGAAGCATCCGGCAAGTCTTCCGCCGTAGCGGATGAGCGCACTGCAAAGCTGCCATCACCCGCTGCCGACAATTTGGCGTAGTGCGTGCGAATTTCGTCTTCCAGACGCTTGGGCAACGGTGCTTCGACGATCCAGCTGCGAATCATGCGTCCGGCTTCGGCCAGCGCGGTGACGTCCTCGACGTTCAACGTCGCCAGTGCCTTCTCGATGCGCTTGTCCAGCCCGTCATGCGCCAGAAAATCGCGGTAAGCCTGCGCCGTGGTGGCAAAACCACCGGGCACATGTACGCCGGAGGAACTCAGGTTGGAGATCATTTCACCCAGCGAGGCATTCTTACCGCCCACCTCCGGGATGTCAGTTAGACCCAGAGACTGGAACGGAATCACGTACGCTTGCATGAACTTCTCCTGATTATGTTGATTTGCATTATTTCTGTGGGCGCGAATTTAGTCGCACCAGATTTTTCGTTCGTGCGAACAAGTTCGCACCTCCCAAGTACCCAAACTACATTCTTTACTAATGATGCTTGTCGTTTTCGCAGGTGTCGTCTTTGCACTTGCCGCAACACCCTCCCTCGCCCATCTTGCGGGCCGGACCAAATTCCGGATGTCTGTGCGCAAACCAGTTGGCTGCATGCTGCACACCAACGAACAGCAGCATGGCCAGCAGCATAGTGCCGATTGTGTACAGATAGATCATTCTCCACCTCCAATTCCGGCAAAGCCCATGAACGACAAAGACAACAAGCCGCCGACGATGAGCGCGATCGCCGTACCTTGCACCAGCGGCGGAATGTTCGCCAGCAACAGCTTTTCACGCAGGCTCGCCATCAACACCAGCGCCAGCGTAAATCCCGCGCCCCCGCCGATGGAATAAGCCAGCGATTGCATGAAGTCATACTGACGTGCAGTCTGGAACAGCGCCACACCCAGCACCGCGCAGTTGGTGGTAATCAGCGGCAGGTAGATGCCGAGCTGGCGGAACAGCACCGGAAATTGTTTCTTCACGAACATTTCCACCAGTTGCACCGCGCAGGCGATCACGGTGATGAAGGTGATCACACTGAGAAATTCCAGGTGGTAGTGCACCAGCACCATGTTCAGGAAATATGCGGAAACCGACGCCACCAGAATCACGAACGCGGTTGCCAGCCCCATCGGGAAAGCGGTGCTGATCTTTTGTGAAACACCCAGGAACGGACACATGCCGAGGAACATGGCCAGCACAAAGTTGCCCGGCAGAATGGTGGTCAGCAGAATATTGGCTATGGTTTCGTGATTCATGCTTTCACCTCGTCAGTCGAGACTTGTGCAGCGGCAACGCGCTGCTTGCGGCTGCGCCATGCGGCAAATACGATCAGCCACACCGCCATGATGAAGAAACCGCCCGGTGGCAACACCATCACCACCCAAGGCTGGAAGTGGTCACCGAACAACGAGATGCCGAAGAATTTTCCGGCACCCAGAATCTCGCGAACACCGCCGATGCAGAGCAAGCCGAAGGTAAAACCCAGGCCCATGCCGGTCGCATTCCAAAGCGAAGCCATGGGCGGGTTCTTGGCTGCATGCGCTTCGGCGCGTCCGAGCAGCAGACAGTTGGCCACGATCAGTTTGATGTATGCGCCCAGCGCTTCATACAGGTCAAGACTGATGGCCTGGATGGCATAATCGACCACGGTCACGAAGGTGGCGATGATGACGATGTAGCTGGCAATACGCACCTGCTTGGGGATCGCGGTACGCAACAGCGAGATCAGCAAACAGGAGGCGGACAGTACGAAAGTGGTGGCGAGGCCCATCGAGATGGAGTTTACCGCAGACACGGTGATCGCCATTGTGGGGCACATGCCCAACACCATGACGAATACGGGATTCTGTTTCCAGAGTCCTTCAAAGAATTCGTCGAAATTGGATGGCGCTTGGCTCATTTTGCACTCCTCAGTTGTTCGACACGGGGATACAACTTGGGCAGCAATGCCTGGGCAGATGCGTTGATGCCGCGCCCCACCGCCTTGGAAGTGACGGTAGCACCGGCAATCGCATCGATTTCCCACGGACCCTGCTTGCTGCCGTGCTTGACGGTCTTGACCGCGTTAGCCAAGGTTTTCAAGTCCTGCGACAAGCTCACATCCAGCGCTTCGAAATTGCGCAGGAAGTCCTTGTCCACCAGAATTTTGTCGCCGATGCCCGGGGTTTCACGCATGGAAATCACGCCGATACCGGTGATGACCTGCCGCACAGGATCGTAACCGTACAGGATGCGCACCTGGTCGGCATAACCTGCGGAAGAGGCTTCGGCCGCAATACCCGCCAGGGTGCCGTCAGCGGCATAAGCCGCATAGAAACGCACCGCACCCGCCGGGGTCAATTCCTTGCCGTCGGCGCTCTCGATGCCGGCATCGGTGGCGAAGTAGTCCACCACGGTCTTGGCGTTAGGCAGCACCTTGAACACCTGGCGTTCCAGCGCCAGTTTCTTGTTGGCGTTCACCGGCGCCAGCGTGATCTGATAGATGCCGACGATCAGGATGCCACAGATGGTGGCGACCAGCCCCAAGGCGAAAACCATCTTGCCGCTGGGTGTTGTTGGAGTGTCGGTTGTTGTAGTGTCGTCAGGCGTACTCATTACGTCCTCTTCTGGCGTGTACCGAACACACGCGGTTGCGTGTATTGGTCGATCAAGGGGGTCAGGGCATTGCCCAGCAGAATGGCGTACATCACGCCTTCAGTCAGGCCGCCAAAGTAACGGATGATCACAGTCACCACACCGATCACTGCGCCGTATATCCAGACGCCGACCGGCGTCACCGGTGAAGTCGCCATGTCAGTCGCCATGAAGATCGCACCCAGCATCAGTCCGCCGGACAACAGCACAAAGGCAGGCGAGGGATAACGGGACGGATCGTACAGATGGAAGGCCCAGGCAAGAAGCGCAGCCGAGCCCAGCACGGCCACCGGAATGCGCCAGTCCATGAATTTGCGCGCGGCCAGATACACGCCGCCCAGCAAGATAAGGATGGCGGTTGTTTCACCGGCTGAGGCTGTCACCATACCCGTCAAAAAGTCATGCGTGGAGGCGGTGACGTTCTCGAACTTCCAGCGTGCCAGCGGTGTAGCACCGGTGAAAGCATCAATATGCTGCGACTTGATCCAGTCGGTGATGGACGGCGGAATCATCAGCGGCGCAGTCAGGCTGCTCGGAATGAATTCGCTGAAGCGGTTGACCGCGAAGGCAGGCACCCAGGTACTGATGGCAACCGGGAAGGCGGCCTGCACAAAAGCGCGGCCGGCCAGCGCCGGGTTGAATGCGTTGTAGCCCAGCCCGCCCCACAACAGCTTGCCGATGGCGATGGCGAAGAAACCGGCCACCACGCCCATCCACAAGGGGAATGCAGGCGGCAGGGTCAGTGCCAGCAAGATGCCGGTAATGGTTGCACTCCAGTCGCTCAGCGAACTGGGCTGGCCGGGCGTGCGATTCAGTACGCGTTCAGTCAGCAGGCAAGTTGCGGTGACAACCACGATCAAAGCCAGCGCAGACAGACCATATTGCCAGACCGAGAAAGCGCAGACCGGCAACAGGGCCAGCACCACGTGCAGCATGATGCGACTCACGCTGCGGTCACTGATCATATGGGGTGAAGTACGAAGTTCAATGCTCATGCTGCCGCCTTTTCACGATTGACTGCCTTGGCGATACGGAATTGTTGTACCAACGGAATATGCGAGGGGCAGACATAGCTGCAGCAGCCGCACTCGAAACAACGATCCAGGTTGTAGCGCTCGGCCATTGCTTCATATTCGCGCTTGGCAGCCAGCAATCCCATGTGCGACGGGTTGAGGAATTTCGGGCAGACCTTGAGGCATTCGCCGCACTTGATGCAGGAATACACGCGCGTAGCATCTTTCGGCAATTGCGCCTTCGCGAAGGCGAGCACGCCTGAAGTGCCTTTGGTGACAGGCACGTCCAGCGACGAAATGGTCATGCCCATCATCGGACCGCCGAGAATGATTTCTTTCGCGCTGCTATGCGCACCAACCTGTTCCAGCAGGAAACGCAGCGGTGTACCGATAGGAACAATGTAGTTGCCTGGGCGCTCGACTGCCGGTCCGGCCACTGTCAACACGCGCTCGACAATACCTTCTCCAGCGGGCAGCAGACGGCCGAGATAGGCCAGCGTCATCACGTTG
Organism: uncultured Sideroxydans sp.; assembly: GCA_964404355.1. Lineage (GTDB taxonomy): Bacteria > Pseudomonadota > Gammaproteobacteria > Burkholderiales > Gallionellaceae > Sideroxyarcus. The sequence goes on from CAYOJU010000151.1 coordinate 5,601, forward strand.
TTTACCAGCACGCCGATGGCAGCGGGACGCTGTCCGGCGGGTATTTCGCGGCCGAGCAGCGCGTAGATGATGGTGTCTTCCGCGCCTTGCGGGTATTTGGTTTCCAGCGCCTTCACGGTGATGCTGCCGTCGGCAGGCAACGCAGCCTGGATCGCGGCGATGGCATCCGGCTTGTTGTCCTCGACGCCAATGATGGTGCGCGGCGCGCCGCTGATCTTCATGGCAATGCGGATACCGCGCAGCAGATCCTGCGTACGTTCCACCATGATGCGGTGGTCGCAGGTCAGGAACGGCTCGCATTCGGCACCGTTTACTACCAGCGTATCGATCACCGCCTCCGGTGGCACACTGAGCTTCACATGTGCGGGGAAAGTTGCGCCGCCCAGACCGGAGATGCCGGTCGCCTGGATCGCGGCCAGCAATTCTTTCTTGTCCATGGCATCGACATCGCGCGGCTCGCTCACCTGCACTGCCTGACCGTCGGCCTGGTACACGCGAATAGTGATGGAGTCCACCATCTTGCCGTTGGCAGATGGCATCAAGCCGATGGCCTCCACCACGCCGGTAGCGGGCGCATGCACCGGCAGCGAAACAAAACCGTCTGCGGTGGCAATGACCTGGCCGCGCAACACTTCCTGACCGACGTTCACGCAGCACACGGCCGGTTTGCCGATATGCTGCGACAGCGGCACGATCAGTCGCGGCGCGAACGCCAGTCGGCGGATGGGAAGGCTGCCCGTCTCTTTGTGATAAGAAGGATGGATGCCGTGCTCAAAGGTCGCGGCGCGTTTCAAAAAAGGAAGTCGCATTCTCACCTCAGTTGAACTTGGCCGCGCGTTGCTTGAGCTTGTCCAGATTCGCCTCTTT
>CAYOJU010000152.1:0-6459 GCA_964404355.1 uncultured Sideroxydans sp.
AGTACGTCGCTGGCAACGAAGGCGCCGTGCTGGAAAAAAGTCGACAGCAAAGGCACGGCAATCATGCCCAGCGCCAACGCCGCAGGCAGCGTGAGCATAAAGACGAGGCGCAAGCCCCAATCCAGCAATTTGGAATATTCCGCCGTGCTGTTGTCGGCATGGTGCTTGGAAAGCGAGGGCAGCAGGATGGTGCCCAGTGCGGCCCCCAGCATCCCGGAAGGAAATTCCATCAGGCGATCCGCGTAGTACAACCAGGACACGCTGCCAGCCACCAGGAACGAAGCAAAAATGGTATTGATGATGAGGCTGATCTGCGCGATGGAAACGCCGAACATGGCCGGTCCCATCTGTTTGATGATGCGCCACACACCGGCATCCTTAAGGTTCAGTTTCCATTTCGGCATCATGCCGATCCTTTTCAGGAACGGAACCTGGAACGCGAGTTGCACAATTCCGCCGATGAAAACCGCCCAGCCCATCGCCATGATGGGCGGGTTGCAATAGGGCGCCAGCCACAGTGCCGCACCGATAAAACATAGGTTGAGCAGGATGGGCGCAAAAGCCGGCACCCAGAATTTGTTATGGGTATTCAGGATGGCCGCCGCCACCGCGACCAGCGAGATAAAGAAGATATAAGGAGAAGTGATACGCAACAGTTGTACGGTGAGCGCAAATTTTTCCGGCTCTGCGGCAAAACCCGGCGCATTGATATAGACCAGGATAGGCGCGGCGATAATGCCGATGAGGGTGATGAAGAACAGGATGATCGCCAGTAAAGTGGTCACATGATCGACCAACAGCTTGGTCTCTTCCGGACTTTTGCGATTTTTATACTCGCCGAAAATCGGCACGAAGGCTTGTGAGAACGCCCCTTCCGCAAACATGCGGCGCAACAGGTTGGGAAGTTTGAAAGCAACAAAAAACGCGTCGGTCGCCATGCCGGCACCAAAGATGCGCGCCATCAGCACATCGCGCACAAAGGCAAGGATGCGCGAAACCAGCGTCAGGCTGCTGACCGCAGCAAGGGCTTTAAGCAGATTCATGTCAGTTTATAAATATTGAGGGAACTGGATATTCAAGGCGGACTCTGGCAATTGTTATTCTCCGAAGCACAACGCTCCTGAATTGAATGCTCAACCAAACACTGTGCGGGAGACATCATACCACCCCCTAAAGTCTTCCCGCATAATCAAGCCGTTCTGTGTATTTTGGCGTATTCACCACTTTCGAACAAACCCCAAAACTTTAAGGGTGCTCGATGACGTTGCGGCGAAAAGGCTCTAAATCTAAGTACCCGCTGTAGCAGCACCATTAATGGGCGAATTAGCGGATTAATAGCACGCATCCCCCTAATATCCGCCCTGCCAGACATATGCCCCCTAAAAAGGGTTTGCCAAACCTTGAGGGAGCCTCTAGAATGCGCCCCTTTCTGAAAAGCCGAATTCTCAAGGAGTAGTAGTCATGGCAAATAGCGCACAAGCTAGAAAACGTGCAAGACAAGCAGTCAAGCAAGGCCAGCACAATGCCAGCCTGCGTTCCGAACTGCGTACCGCGATCAAGAAGGTTACCAAGGCGATTGAAGCTGGCGACAAGGCTGCTGCACAAGCCGTGTTCAGCGAATCCACCAGCGTGGTAGACTCCATCGCCGACAAGAAGATTGTCCATAAAAACAAGGCGGCACGTCATAAGAGCCGACTGTCCGCTGCGATCAAGGCGATGGCCTGATTTATTGCAGACGATAAGTCTGCGACAAAAGGCCGACGAACTGTCGGCCTTTTTTGTTTATAGTTCGAACATCAGAGAAACAACAAGACCGGAAAACTTGCCTTCTGGGTGCCTCTAGAAATTCAGAGTTCGCCCAAATGCAAGGCGCGGAAACAGATTTCGCCGCGCCGCATATAACCAATATGCAAGCAAGAAATCTGTTTACGCAACGCAGCAGTTGGGATGAAATCTGGATTTATAGAGGTGCCCATGTCTCATTTGATGAATACGTATGCAAGACAAAACATTACCTTCACCCACGGGGAAGGTGTCTGGCTATGGGACTTCAATGGCAAACGCTATCTCGATGCCCTCTCCGGCATTGCCGTCAACACGCTGGGACACGCACATCCGCGCTTTACCGCTGCACTTTCCGCGCAGATCGGCAAGCTGATCCATACCTCCAACCTTTATCAGGTACGCGAACAGGAACTGATCGCCGACAAACTGTGCGAAATTTCCGGCATGCAGGAAGTGTTCATGTGCAATTCGGGCTGCGAAGCGAATGAAGCTGCGATCAAGCTGGCGCGCATGTACGGCAACCAGCGCGGCGTCGACACGCCGACCATCATCGTGATGGAAAAAGCTTTCCACGGCCGCACGCTGGCCACGCTTTCCGCCACGGGCAACCGCAAGGTGCAGGCGGGCTTTGAGCCGCTGGTGAAGGGTTTCGTGCGCGTTCCCTACGACGATCTGGAAGCCATCCGGCAGGTCGCAGCCCACACCCCCAATATTGTCGCCGTGCTGGTCGAACCGATCCAGGGCGAAGGCGGCATCCGCACGCCCGACATCAGCTACCTGCAAGGCCTGCGCAAGATCTGCGACGAGCATGAATGGCTGTTGATGCTGGACGAGGTGCAATGCGGTCTGGGCAGGACCGGCAAATGGTTCGCCTTCCAGCACACCAACATCATGCCGGACGTGATGACACTGGCCAAAGGTCTGGGCTCCGGCGTTCCAGTGGGTGCCTGCCTTGCCGCAGGCAAGGCCACCGGTACCTTCAAGCCGGGCAATCACGGCTCGACTTTCGGCGGCAACCCGCTGGCCTCGACTGCGGCGCTGACCACGTTGAACATCATGGAGCAGGACAAGCTGCTGGCCCATACTGCCAAAGTGGGCGGCTGGCTCAAAGAACAACTGCAAACGCGCCTGGGCGGATTGAAGGGTGTTGTTACCGTACGCGGGCAAGGCCTGATATTGGGCATCGAACTCGACAAGCCGTGCGGCGAACTGGTTGCCAAAGCGCTGGAGCAGGGCCTGCTCATCAACGTCACAGCTGACAACGTGATCAGATTGCTGCCGTCGCTCATATTCTCGCAAGCCGAAGCACAACAGTTGCTGGATATCCTGTGTCCGCTGGTCACGAAGTTTCTGGCCCAGGAGTGATCCATGAGCAGCAAACCCGTCAAACATTTTCTGCAATTCAAGGATTTGACTCGCGACGAACTTGAATACTTGTTCGAACGCACACGCATCATCAAACAGAAATTCAAGACCTATCAGCAATACTGGCCGCTTCAGGATCGTACGCTGGTGATGATCTTCGAGAAGGCCAGCACGCGCACGCGATTGTCTTTCGAGGCCGGCATACAACAGCTTGGCGGTTCCGCCATCTACCTGAACACACGCGACTCGCAACTCGGTCGCGGGGAACCCGTTGAAGATGCGGCACAAGTGATCTCGCGCATGAGCGATATGGTGATGATCCGCACTTTTGAGCAGGGCATCATCGAACGCTTTGCCGCCAATTCGCGCGTGCCGGTGATCAACGGCCTGACCAACGAATACCATCCCTGTCAGGTGCTGGCCGACATCTACACCTACGTCGAACATCGTGGCAGTATCAAGGGCAAAACCGTGGCGTGGATCGGCGATTCAAACAATATGTGCAACACCTGGCTGCAAGCGGCGGAGATTCTGGATTTCAACGTGCATGTCTCCACTCCGCCCGGCTATGAAGTCGAACCGGAACGCGCCGGATTGTTTGGCGAGGATCATTACGAAGAATTCACCGACCCGATGGAGGCTGCTCGTGGAGCGGACTTGCTGACTACTGATGTGTGGACTTCGATGGGTTTCGAGGCAGAAAACGAGGAGCGCATGAAAGACTTCGCCGATTGGCAAGTAGACAGCGACATGATGAGCGTTGCGGCAAAAGATGTGCTCTTCATGCACTGCTTGCCTGCACATCGCGGCGAGGAAGTTTCGGCAGCGGTCATCGACAGCAATCAATCTGTAGTTTGGGACGAAGCAGAGAATCGCCTGCACGTACAAAAAGCGCTAATGGAATATCTGCTGCTGGGCAAGATCAACAACTAAATCGGAATAATACGCAATGAGCGAAATCAAGAAAGCCGTCCTCGCCTATTCAGGCGGACTAGACACCTCGGTCATCCTCAAGTGGCTGCAAGACACTTACCAGTGCGAAGTGGTGACCTTCACCGCCGACCTGGGCCAGGGCGAAGAACTGGAACCTGCACGCCAGAAGGCGCTGAAGTTCGGCATCAAGCCGGATAACATCTTCATCGACGATCTGCGCGAAGAATTCGTGCGCGATTTCGTGTTTCCGATGTTCCGTGCCAATACCGTGTACGAAGGCGAATACCTGCTCGGCACTTCCATCGCCCGCCCGCTGATCGCCAAGCGCCTGATCGACATCACCAACCTCACCGGCGCGGATGCGATTTCGCACGGCGCCACCGGCAAGGGCAACGACCAGGTGCGCTTCGAACTGGGCGCCTACGCACTCAAGCCAAGTATCAAGATCATCGCCCCGTGGCGTGAATGGGATCTGCTGTCGCGCGAGAAGCTGATGGCCTATGCCGAGAAGAACGGCATTCCGGTCGACATGAAGCACAAGCAAGGCGGCTCGCCCTACTCCATGGATGCCAACCTGCTGCACATCTCCTACGAAGGACGCCATCTGGAAGACCCCGCCGCCGAAGCCGAAGAAAGCATGTGGCGCTGGACAGTGTCGCCGGAAAATGCGCCGGACAAAGCCGAATACCTTGACCTCGAATTCGTCAACGGCGATATCGTGGCACTCAACGGCTCGAAACTCTCACCCGCACAGATCCTGACCAAACTCAACGAACTGGGCGGCAAGCACGGCATCGGCCGCCTCGACCTGGTGGAGAACCGCTACGTCGGCATGAAGTCGCGAGGCTGTTACGAAACCCCCGGCGGCACCATCATGCTCAAGGCGCACCGCGCCATGGAGTCGATCACGCTGGATCGTGAAGTCGCCCACCTGAAGGATGACCTGATGCCGCGCTACGCCAGCATGATCTACAACGGCTACTGGTGGAGCCCGGAACGCAAGGCATTGCAAACGCTGATCGACCACACCCAGAGCTGCGTCAATGGTTGGGTGCGCGTCAAGCTGTACAAGGGCAACGTGATTGTCGTCGGCCGCGATTCCAAGACCGATTCGCTGTTCGACTCCAGCATTGCAACCTTCGAGGACGACAAGGGCGCGTACGACCAGAAAGATGCAGCCGGTTTCATCAAACTGAACGCATTGCGCATGCGCATTGCAGCAAACCTGCAGAACCGGAAGAAGTAAGACTGGGAAGTTTAAGGAGGCGGCATGCTTCACGAACTCAGCGGTGACATTCTATTCAGCAGCGCGAGAGCCATCGTCCAGGGCGTCGCGCCGAACGACGATTTTCACCAGGGTCTCGCACTGCAGTTGCGCGAGCGCATGCCGGCCATGTACAAGGACTTCCGCCATTACTGCCAGACCAAACATCCCAAGTCCGGAGAGTTGTGGACTTGGATGAGCGCGGATGGCCGCTATCTGGTCAATCTGTTCACCCAGGATGCGGCTTACGCCCATGGCAGCAAGCCCGGCAATGCCACGCTGCACCATATCAACCACAGCCTGCATGCGCTACGTGGCGTCGTGCAGAAAGAAAAGCTCGGCAGCCTGGCTTTGCCGCGCCTGGCCTGCGGCGTGGGCGGCCTGAACTGGGACGACGTGAAACCGCTGATCGAGAAACATCTCGGCGACCTCAATATTCCGATTTTCATTTATGTGAATTACCAAAAAGGCGTCAAAGCCACCGAACCCACGAAATAATTAACAATCCCAAAGGAAATCTCAGCATGTCAGACAAAATCGATAACGTCAGCGTCGGCAAAAAAGCCAATGTCTTCTTCGATGGCAAGTGCGTGTCGCACTCGGTGTTTTTCCCCGACGGCTCGCGCAAGACAGTGGGCGTGGTTCTGCCCAACAGCAAGCTCACTTTCAACGTTGGCACACCGGAACTGATGGAAATCAGCGGCGGCACCTGCCAGGTCAAGATTGCCGGTGAATCCGTTTTCAAGACCTACGCCGAAGGCAGCAGCTTCAGCGTTGCGGCCAACGGCAGCTTTGATATCCATACCGATACAGATGCCGTACATTACGTTTGCAGTTTTGGTTAATGAGCTAGTAGCTGGTAGCTGGTTGCGAAACCAGGCTTTGCTACAAGCTACAAGCTACAAGCTACAAGCTACAAGCTACAAGCTACAAGCCACAAACTACAAGCTACTGACTTATTGGAGAAAAATGCATGCCCTCTTTCGATATCGTTTCCGAAGTAGACAAGACCGAAGTCAAGAACGCGGTCGAACAAACCAACAAGGAAGTCAGCACCCGCTTCGACTTCAAGGGTTCCGATGCGCGCGTCGAACAGGCTGAACTGGTGCTCA
>CAYOJU010000153.1:0-3435 GCA_964404355.1 uncultured Sideroxydans sp.
GCGTTTTGACCAGCGCGTAGATGCCTGCCAGTGTGATGAACAGGGTGGCGAGCAATACCAGGAAGCGGTTGCGTGCTGACCACTCGATTGTTTGATTCAACATTTAAATTCTCCGTTCATGCTTACCCCATCCCCACCCTGGCCCTCCCCTTGAAGGGGAGGGGACTTAACTCCTTCCCCTTCAGGGGGAAGGTGGGGATGGGGGTGGGGTGATCTTTTCAAGCTCCATCCAAATTGTTTCAACAACTGCATTCAACTCAGTCAGCACTTGGTTGTTCCAGAACCGCATAACCCTAAATCCTGCCTTGGAGAGAGCGTTATCGCGAAGCAAATCCTTGGCTGATTCATTGTGTTGTCCACCATCAATCTCAACGATTAACTTCGCTTCCAGACAAACGAAGTCCAGAACGTAATCGTCGAACGGATGCTGGCGTCTGAACTTGTAGTTCTGGATTTGGCAGCCGCGCAGACGATGCCATAGCAATTTCTCTGCATCCGTCATGTTGCGGCGCAGTGATCGCTGTATTCGATTCTTCAGTACGAAAGTGTTGGTTTGGCCTTTCACGTTTCACCTCTCGATCTGGTTCTCATGTTTAACCCATCCCCATCCTAACCTTCCCCTTGAAGGGGAAGGGACGAACGCGGAAGTCATCCTCCGACCCCATCCCCATCCTAACCTTCCCCTTGAAGGGGAAGGAATAGCTCGATGTCATTTTTGTTGTTTTCCGATAACTCGCATCTTGGTGATCACATATTCACCCGGCTTGCGCTCGACGAGCTCGAAGCTGATCGCGCTGCCCGGTTTGATGCCTGCAGCCAGTGAAGAATTCGCCAGCGCAAAGTCCATGGTCATGCCGGGCCAGCCCAGTGAAGCAATCGGCCCGTGCGTGATGCTCACCGTTCCGTCGTCGTTGATGGCTTCCAGAACACCCTGTCCCTGATGTCCCACGGATTTCTGCGCTGCAGGCGTTTCTGCTCCTCCCCTGACAAGGGGAGGTTGGGAGGGGTTTGCCTCGTTCATTCCGCTCAGTGCCGCTTTGAGATTGCTTTCCGAATCCAGCAGGAAGTTGGCCGAGGTCACCACTTGTTCACCTTCTTTGACACCGCTCAGTACTTCGACAACGCTGTCGCTGCGCAGGCCGAGTGTGACCGAGCGCGGTTCGAAACGTCCTTCGGCCAAACGCACCAGCACCACTTGCTTGGTGCCGCTGTCGATTACTGCTGAAGTTGGCACTGTCAGCACTTTGCCGCGCTTGCCTACATCAATCTGCGCGTTGGCGAACATGGCGGGTTTGAGTACGCCTTTGGGGTTGTTCAGTTCGATGCGGACTTGCACCGTGCGTGTGGCGCTGCTCAATGTCGGGTAAATGAAATTCACCTTGCCGTCGAACTTGCGATCCGGCCAGGCATCGACCGTGACCTGTGCGGGGTTGCCGATGCGAACCTGCCCGATGTCCTGTTCGTTGACTTCGGCGATGACCCACAGCGAGGAAAGATCGGCGATCTGATATAGCGTTTCGCCGGGCATGAAGCGCATGCCCTGTACCGCCTTCTTCTCAAGCACGATGCCGGTGACGGGCGCACGGAATGTCACGCGCGATTTGTCGGCGCTAAGGGTGTTGGGCGAGTCGGTGATGTTCCAGTTCTTGAGCCGGGCATGGCTGGCGTCGGCGAGTTGTTGCATGCCTGCTTTCGCTTCAGCATCGGCGTCTTTCAGCGAGGCCAGTCCTTTCAGTGCCAGGTCGTATTCACCCCAGGCTGAGACCAGTTCAGGGCTGTACACTTCGAACAGGGGCTGACCTTTGGCGACGGTCTCGCCGGTCGTGTTCACATACAGGTGTTCCACCCAGCCTTCGAATTTGGGCGAGATGGCAAAGGTGCGGCGTTCGTTGACTTCGATACGTCCGGTCACGCGCAATGTTCGATCCAGTTCTCTCATTGCAGCGGCTTCGCTCTTCACGCCCAGTTTCTGCACCTTGTCGTTGCTGAGGTTGATGGCGGTATTGCTTCCTGCTTCCGCTTCTCCCTCATACACCGGCACATAGTCCATGCCCATCGCGTCTTTTTTGGGAACCGGCGAAGTGTCCGGCAAGCCCATCGGGTTGCGGTAATACAGCGGCTTGCGCTCGGCTTTAATCTCAGTCCTCAGTCCTCCGTCCTCAGTCCTGTGTTTTCCGAACCAGTATCCGGATGCGGCCACGACCAGCAACAACAAAACGGCCAGCGTCGATTTGAGTGCGGTATTCATAGTGAGTCTCCCAATAATTTTTCGATGTCGGCCAGGCGCAATTGCATGTCGGTCTGCGCCTGTAGTTGCTGTTGTCTGGCTTTCAGGATTTGTTTCTGCGCTTCGATCAGCATGGCGAAATCCACTTTGCCGTTCTGGTAACCCACCAGCGCGGACTGATAGGTGAGTTCGGCTTGCGGCAGCAGGCGGGTGTTGATGAGCGTTTCAGTTTCGTGCGCGCCGTCCAGTGCAGCGAGGTTTTCGGACAACTCGGACTGCGTCTGGTTGAGCAAGGCCTCCTTGCGCGCATTCGAAGCCAACAGCATTGATTCCGCTTCGCGTTCCTGCGAGCGACGCGAGGACTGCTGCAACGGGATGCTGAACTCGACCATCAGGTCCCAGCTCCTTACCGTGCTGCCGAATTGATTTGGTGCAACACCGAGGGTGACACCGGGATAACGATTGTTGTAGGCCAGGTCGCGGCTTTTCTCGGAGGATTGGATCGTTGCATCGGCGATGCGCAATTGCGGGTTTTGCGCACGCAACCGTTCCAGCAATGCCATTTCGTCCAGTTTTGCGGCGGGCGGCATGGCGCGCAGTTGTGCGGGTTCGGCCAGCGGCGCATTCACCGGACGCGACAGCAGCGCATTCAGTCGTATGTGGTTATGGTGTGCCTCATTCTGCAGTGCAATCAGTTCGCTCTTGAGCATGGTTTTTTCGACCTGCACGCGGATCACATCCTGCTGCTGGCCGAGGCCGTTGGCATAGCGCGAGCGGGCGGTTTGTTCCAGTTGATCCAGCAGCGCCAGCGTCTGTTGCGCGAGCTGTTCGCTGGCGTTGGCGTTGTAGTACATGGCGTAAGTCTGCTTGATGCGGGTCGCCAGGTCGGACCAGCTCGCGGCTACTTGTCCGTTGGCCTGTGCGGCCTGGGCATTGGCGACATCGTGCTGCAGGTCGCGTTTGCCGAACCACGGCACGGTTTGCATCAGCAGGTAACGCGTGCTACCGGTCTGCGAGGGCAGCAGGCGCGGGCTGGTGCTGCCCTGATTGGTGATGTCCATCAACTCGGTGCGCAACACCGGGTCGGGCAAGGCGCCGGCCGCTTCGCTGCGCTGCTGCGCTGCCTCCGCCTCATAGCGTGTGGCGGCCAGTTCGGGATTGTGCTCGCGCGCGTAGTCCAGCAATCCGTTGAGGTTGCTGCCCAACGG
>CAYOJU010000153.1:3535-6420 GCA_964404355.1 uncultured Sideroxydans sp.
TGGCCGGACTGAGCCAAAGCGCGCATAGCATGGTTAAAACTGATAAAGGTATTTTCATGTTCCGCATCCGATGCAATTGCAATGCAAACGGACAGCCGCAAGCAGCCGCCGCACGGTGCGGGACGAGAATCAGGCTATGGATTCAGCAATTACGAAAACAACAGACGGACTCGTCCCGCGTCAGGCGCGAACGAGAGGTGGCGGCAGCAGGGGAACGGAAGTGACAGAGTTGAATACAACCAGATAAGGCGTGATCTCGCGGGCTGCTGTTTGCACGGCGGTCATGGATACAGTGGGGACTGTCAGATAGCCGGTACACGCCAGATGGCAGATGCCGCAGTCGGTGCATGACGGGCTGTGTTCGCCTGCCGGTACCGGCTGATGTTCGCCCATGTCCATGTTTGCCATGTCCATGCTCATATCCATCGACATATCCATGTTCATGCCTTCGTGCGACATGGCCGCGTCATGGCATTCGCCTTGCGGCAGCTGCATGGACACCGATGCCGCCAGTGCACTTCCGGTAAAAACCGGCAGCCAAAGCAGCATGATTACAGCGATGAATTTTCTGGTGGAACGAGTCATGTTTGGCAGTGTGGCAAAGTAACCGGATTTAGTCAATCGACCAAGGTCTGCCCTTGGCTTTGTTGAGGGAATATATCCATTGTCAGCACCCTGTGGCGGGGTTAAAGTTCGTCCCATCCACAAAAAAGAATAAATGAGGGCGCGAACATGACAATTTTGATAATCGTGGTGCTGATTGTGTTCCTGCTGCTGGCTTTTTTTCGGTCAACAATCTGGGGCTGGTTGATTGCACTGGCCGTATTTGTACCATTGATCGCCTATAGAAGTCGCATGACCGACGATGCATTGGAGGCGGTCTGTATCGTTCTCGGCATCGTTCTTGCCGTGCTCGGAATTCCCGCTTTGCGCCGCATGCTGGTCAGCAACTTCGTTCTCAAGATTTTCCGCAAAATAATGCCGCAGGTCTCGCAAACCGAGCAGGAGGCGCTGGACGCCGGTACGGTCGGCTGGGATGGAGAACTGTTCAGCGGCAATCCGCACTGGCGGCAAATGCTGGCCCTGCCCAAGACCGGGCTCAGCGATCGCGAGCAGGCCTTCCTCGACAACGAAGTCGAGCAGCTTTGCGCGCTGGTAAACGACTGGGACATTACCCATACGCGCCAGGATCTGTCGCCGGAAGCATGGCAGTTCATCAAGGATAAAGGTTTCTTCGGCATGATCATCCCGAAGGAGTACGGCGGCCTGGAGTTTTCAGCACAGGCGCAATCGGCGGTGATCACCAAGATCGCCTCGCGCAGCGGCACCGCAGCGGTGACGGTGATGGTGCCGAATTCGCTGGGGCCGGCCGAGTTGCTGCTGCATTACGGTACGCAGGAACAGAAGGATAGATATTTACGCGGTCTTGCCAGCGGCAAGGAGATTCCGTGTTTTGCGCTGACCGGTCCGTTTGCCGGTTCCGATGCGGGTGCCATCCCGGATCGCGGCACGGTCTGTTACGGCGATTTCAACGGCCACAAGAATGTGCTTGGGGTGAGTCTCACCTGGGAGAAACGCTACATCACGCTGGCCCCGGCGGCGACTTTGCTCGGTCTGGCTTTCAAGTTGTATGACCCGGATAACCTGCTGGGGGCGGAAGTCGAGCGCGGCATTACGCTGGCTTTGATTCCTACTGATATTCCCGGTGTAAAAATCGGGCGTCGCCACCTTCCGCTCAACTCCGCATTCCTGAACGGGCCGACCACGGGTGAGGATGTATTCATCCCGATGGAATACATCATCGGCGGTGCCATGCGCATCGGCCACGGCTGGCGCATGCTGATGGAATGCCTGGCGGCGGGCCGTTCGATTTCGCTGCCGGCCAGTGCGGCGGGCGCCATCAAGATGGCTGCGCGTACCAGCGGTGCCTACTGTCGCGTGCGCAAACAATTCCATGTGCCGGTGGGCAAGTTTGAGGGGGTGGAAGAGGCGCTGGCACGTATCGGCGGGCATCTGTACGTATTGGATGCGGCGCGCACCATGACGGCACAGGCGGTGGATATGGGCGGCAAACCCTCGGTCATTTCCGCCATCGTCAAATACCATTGCACCGAGCGCGGACGCATGGCCATCAACGATGCGATGGATGTGCATGGCGGCAAGGGCATCTGCCTGGGGCCGGATAATTATCTGGGCCGCGCCTATCAGCAGGCTCCCATCGGCATTACCGTGGAAGGCGCCAATATTCTCACGCGCAGCCTCATCATCTTCGGTCAGGGCGCGGTGCGTTCACATCCCTATGTGCTGAAGGAAATCCACGCGGCGCACAGCCAGGACAGCAAACGCGCGGTGATCGAATTCGACGAAGCGCTGTTCGGCCATATCAGTTTCAGCCTGAGCAACGCCGTGCGCAGTTTGCTCTACGGCCTTTCCGGCGGGCACATCATCGACGTGCCGACCGAACAACCAACCAAGCGCTATTACCAGGCATTGACGCGTTATTCGGCAGCGTTCGCCTTTGCGGCAGACGTCGCCATGCTGGTGCTGGGCGGCGAACTCAAACGCCGTGAGAAGCTGTCTGCGCGTCTGGGCGACGTGCTGAGCCAGATGTATCTGTGTTCTGCCGTGCTGAAACGGTTCGAGGACGACGGCCGTCTCGCGGAAGATTTGCCGCTCTTGCACTGGGGTATGCAGGACGGCTTGTACCGCATCCAGCTTGCGTTCGACGGCGTGCTGCAGAATTTCCCCAGCCGCATCGCCGCGCTGATGTTGCGCGCAGTGATCTTCCCGTTGGGACAATGCCGCATGCCGCCAAGCGATCAGTTGGGCCATCAGGTCGCATCGCTGTTGCTGAAGCCGGGCGCAGCGCGTGACCGTCTGACTGC
>CAYOJU010000154.1:0-6386 GCA_964404355.1 uncultured Sideroxydans sp.
ACTTTTACCGCCTGCGTTATGTCGTGGCGGGTGCGGAAAAACTGTCCGACACGGTGCGCACCCTGTGGGTGGAGAAGTTCGGTATCCGTATTCTGGAAGGTTATGGCGCAACCGAAACCGCACCGGTGATGGCTGTGAATACGCCGATGGATTACCGCAGCGGCACGGTCGGCAAGTTTTTGCCATGCATTGAATATCGGCTGAACCTGGTGCCTGGCATCGACAAGGGCGGCATGCTGCATGTGCGCGGCCCCAACGTTATGTCCGGTTATTACCTGTTCGATGCGCCCGGAGAATTGCAGCCGCCATCGTCGGAAGCGGGCGACGGCTGGTACGAGACCGGCGATGTGGTCGCCGTTGATGACGACGGTTTTGTTTCCATCGTCGGGCGCGTCAAACGCTTCGCCAAGGTGGCGGGTGAGATGGTGTCGCTGGAAGTGGTGGAGAAAGTGGCGCTGCTGGCTTCACCCGGCGCCATGCATGGCGCTACGACACAATCCGACGGCGGACGCGGCGAAGCCATCGTACTTTTTACCACCGATGGCGCATTGACGCGCGATGCACTGGTTGAATCCGCCAAAAAAATGGGGGTGCCCGAAATCACCGTGCCGCGCAAGATTCAAAAGGTGGATACGCTGCCCTTGTTGGGTAACGGGAAAACCGATTACGTGTCGTTGAAGAAGCTCGCGGAGACATTGCAATGATCGAAAGACATAGCGCTGCTGTCGCTTGGCATGATCCAAAATATTCCATTAGACCCAAACCCCCTCCAACTCCCCCTTGTCAGGGGGAGAGCCAAACCTGCTCCTCCCCTGACAAGGGGAGGTTGGGAGGGGTTTGAGTCAAATACACAATCCGGGATATTGTTGGTTTCCGTGCGTCGATGTGTTGACCGTCCAAGTACTGTGGTCCCACCTGCTTCAAAACCTATGCAGCGTACTCATCGCAAATGTCGCGAAACACTGTGTGGTTTTGCGTGAATACTGCAAATATGTTCGGGTCAAAGTGCTCTGGCTGAGTACGTCCATCGCCGCGCGTAATGATGTCCATGGATTTTTCGTGGTCGAATGCCGGCTTGTATGGGCGTTTGCTGCGAAGCGCATCGTAGACATCGCAGATGTTCATGATGCGTGCCGGTAGAGGGATTTCCTCGCCCTTCTTGCCATTTGGATAGCCCCCACCGTCCCAGCGTTCGTGGTGGTTGAGTGCGATTTCGGCGCCCATCCTGAGATAAGGGGACTTGCTGTTGCCGAGGATCTTTGCGCCCATCGCGGCATGTCCCTTCATGGTCTCCCACTCGTCCGGCTCGAAGCTGCCGGGCTTGAGCAGAACGTGATCGGGGATGCCTATCTTGCCGACATCGTGCATTGGGCTGGCAAAAAAGATATGTTCTATGAAAGTTTCATCCATGCCGAGCATTCTGGCAAGCTCGCGGCTGTAATAGCTGATGCGTTGCACATGCGCGCCGGTATCTTCATCCTTATGTTCCGCCGCACGCGTCATCGTGAAAATCGTTTCCAGATAATTTTCCTGAAGTTCGGCCGTCCTCTCGCGCACACGTTGTTCCAGCACCTCATTTTGATTGTGCAATTCCTTGTGCAACAGACGCACTTCCAGCATATTGCGAACGCGTGCCAGCACTTCGGCCAATTCAAACGGCTTGCTGACGAAATCCTTGGCACCGGCCTTCAATGCATGCAACATATGATCAGGCTGGGCGGTGATCACCAGGACCGGAAGATAGTCTCCCGTTTCGATTGCCTTCAGGCCTTCCATAACCTCGAATCCGTCCATGCCGGGCATTTGCAGGTCGAGCAGGATCAGATCGTAACGGTTGTTGCGATGAAGTTCGCAGACCGCGGCAGGATCCATCGTTGAGTCGATTGCGTCATAACCGGCGCCGTGCAGTATCCGCTCAAGCAAGAGTACATTGGCTTGCTGATCGTCCACGACCAGGATCCTGCCATGAAGAATGTCGGATGAATTGATCATGTTCGTGATTCCTTAGTAATGTGCGGATGAATGACACCATTGGCGTGCTATGAATGCGGAATACGTTTTTCGCGCCTTTGCAGACGTTCAATTTCGGCCAGCACATCCTCCGGCCTGGTTTCCATCTCAAGGTCTGCATCTGCAAGGTTGCGATCGTCATCGTTACTGATGCCGATTTTTTGCTGAATGGCATGTAGCATTTGCAATACCCTGGTCAACTCATGTTCGGTCAGCAGGCTGGTCTGCAAACCCAGATCGGTGAGGCGCTCGGCTTCCTTGCCAAACAGGTTCTGGCTGATGAGTACAAATGTCGATAAAAAGATCGCTTCCAGCGACACGATCATCGTCAATAGTCCGTACGGAAACGGGTCAAATGGAGGAAGGCCGAGATACCCGGTATTCAGAAGAATCCAGACGCAAAACCATACAATATGCAAATAGAAGAAGGCCATGCTGCCGGAAAAATCGGTCATGCCGTTTGCGATGCGGTCCTGAATGCTTTGTTCGCGCGCTGCCTTGCTGCGTACCTGAATGATTTGGCGAATGTTGCGCTGAATGACGCTGGACAGTGCGGGATTGTCTTCTTTGTGATCGGCGATTTCTTTTTGCAATAAACGCACTTCTATCATGTTGTGAACGCGTGCCAGTACCTCCCCAAGTTCAAATGGCTTGCTGATGAAATCTTTTGCACCTGCATGCAATGCCCGCAGCTTGTAGTCAGGTTGGGAGGTTATCACCAGGACAGGCAAGGAGTGGCCCGTTTCAATTTGTTTCAGACTTTCCATTACCTGAAAGCCATCCATGCCGGGCATTTGCACATCCAGCAGGATCAGATCAAAATTGTATTTGCGATGGAGCTCGAATACCTTGCGGGGATCGGTCGTTGATGTAATTGAATCGTAGCCTGTACTACGCAATATCCGTTCAAGCAAAACGACATTGGCTTGCTGATCGTCGACGATCAGGATGGAGCCGTGAAGAATGTCAGATGGATTGATCATTTAATGCCTGCACAATATTGATTGGCCTATGCATCCTGCTTCACCAGAATCGTTGCCAGCCCCAACAGCATTCCCATACTCACCACATTAGTGGCGGTGGTCAGAAAAATGCTTGAGGCTGTCGCGGGGTCGGCGCCGATGCGTTTCAGGGTAAGCGGAACAATGGCGCCGCAGATGCCGCTGATGACGCAACTTCCGGTCATTGCAATGAATACGACGGCACTGAGCATGCTGGCGCCGGGCAAGTGCTGAAGGGTGGCGACCGCGTACATTCCCAGTGCCGCCACCAGCCCGACCAACGCACCATTCAGTAAGCCGAGCAGCGCTTCTTTTCTGATCAGCACAGTTTCATGGCCCGGCTCCAGATCGCCAAGGATCATGCCTCTAAGCGTGATTGCCAGCGCCTGACTGCCGGTGTTGCCAGCCTGGTCGGCCAGTACCGGCAGGAATATGGTCAGTATCAATAAATGATTGATAGTTCCCTGAAACAGCCCCACCACGGCGGCGGCGACAAAGGCGGTGAGCAGGTTGAGCTGCAGCCAGGGATGGCGCAGTCGCAGACTCTGCAGCAAGGGCGTGGCGATGCGCTCATCCTTTTCAACGCCAACCATGATGCCGGGCTGGAGACTTATCTCAACAGAGTGTTTCTGCTCCGCGAGAAGCTTCTCGTAGAGGATTTTTACCTCATCGCTCTTGCGCAGGATCAATTCGCGGCTGGTTTCTATTTCACTGACCTTTTGTTCCAGTGCGGAGTTGTAGTCTTTTTCCTTGCCATGCAGCAGGCGAACTTCCAGCATGTTGTGAACGCGGGCCAGTACCTCGTTTAGCTCAAATGGCTTGCTGACGAAATCCTTTGCACCCGCCTGGAGTGCGCGCAGCTTGTGACCCTGTTGGGCGGTGACGACGAGAACAGGAAGATAGCCGTCCGTCTCAATTTCCTTCAGTTTTTCGATGACCTGAAATCCATCCATCTCGGGCATGCGAAGATCCAGCAGGATCAAATCATAACGGTTCTTCCGGTGTAACTCGCACACCTCGAGCGGATTCATGGTGGAGCTGATGGAGTCGTAGCCTGCGCCCTGCAGCATGCGTTCGAGCAGCAGGATATTGGCAGCCTGGTCGTCAACAATCAGAATTTTGCCGTGCAGAATGTCGGAAGGAGTGATCATGGGTGGCAAATCATGTTATTTGCGCTGAGTTTCAGCGCATTGGCTACGAAGCAGATCGTTACCGGCCGCCACTTCCCCAAGCTCGAGTTCGAGCGCTTTGATGCGGTTCTTTGCGGCCACATGCAACAGACGGGCTTCCAGCATGTTGTGAATGCGAGCCAGGGTTTCTTTCAGCTCAAACGGTTTGCTGATGAAATCCCGCGCGCCGGCCTCCAGCGCGTGCACTTTGTGATCCGGGTGGGCGGTAATCACGATAACAGGAAGAAAGTGTTCCGCTTCGACTTCCTTGAGTTCCGCCATTACCTGGAATCCGGAGTAGGCCTCGCCGGGCATCTCCAGATCCAGCAATATCAAGTCGTAGCGATTCTTGTGGTGCAGAGCGGAAACCTCATTCGGATTCGTGGTGGAAGTGATGGCAACATATCCGGCACCGCGCAGCATCCGCTCCAGCAGCAGAATATTGGCTACCTGATCGTCAACGATCAGAATTTTGCCCTGAAGAATGTCGGATGAATTGATCATGATTACCCTTCCGTTGCCTCTGCGGCTTTGGCGGGATGTTTTGCGGCAAACTCCAGTGCCACATCCAGCGCCTCCATAAACTCGTCAACCTTGATCGGCTTGGTGATGTAGCGGAAAAACCCCGCTTTGATTCCTTTTTCGATATTGAGCGGCATGGCATTCGCACTGATGGCAATAACCGGAATGTGTGCCGTAGCGGGATCTGCACGCAAAATCTTCAACGCTTCAAAACCGCTGATATCAGGCAGATTGATATCCATCAAAATTACTTCCGGCCGGGAAGTGAGCGCGATCTCGATGCCACTATGTCCGTTTATCGCGGTCAGCAGGTGGATATCGGGGTGTCGCGCGATGACTTGCTCCACCAATTTCATGTTTGCCGGGTTGTCCTCGACATAGAGCAGGGTATGTTGTCCTGCTTTGCGCGGAGCATGCGTCCGGAGTAAAGCGGTAACGTTGTCGCTTTCCGGGGAAAGGCTTGGCTCGGCAACCGAGATGAGTTCAAACCAGAAAGTGCTACCCACCCCAACAGTGCTTTCCACGCCGATAGTGCCGCCCATCAGTTCAACCAGTCGCTTGGCTACCACGAGGCCGATGCCGGTGCCTTCCTCGCCGCTTGTTTCCTGCCCGAGGCGGTTGAACGGCTGGAATAGTTGCGACAACTGTTCGGGATTCAATCCCGCACCGGAGTCCCTGATGCTCACGCGTATGCGTCCCGGTGTGAGTTCAGCACAGCTCACCTCGACCTTTCCCTGCTTGCTGTTGTACTTGATCGCGTTGGAAAGCAGGTTGATGAGAACCTGCTTCAACCGGGTCCGGTCGGATCGGACAAAGAGGGAAGTGTCGATCTGCGGAATGATCAGTTCGATGCCCCGTTTTTGGGCCTGCGGATCGATCATGCCGCGGCAATCGAGCATGATATCGGCCAGCGATACCGGCTCCGACGACAGCGGCATCTGCCGGGATTCAACTTTGGCGAGATCGAGTATCTCGTTAATCAGCTTCAGCAGATGCCAGCCGGCCTGCAGGATTTGCGCCACGCTTTCCTTCTGCGCGGGAGAGGGGGGAGGGGTGTCTGTCTCCATCAGTTGTGCAAAGCCGAGGATGGCATTGAGCGGACTGCGCAGCTCGTGGCTCATGCTTGACAGGAATTCGGATTTCGCCAGGTTGGCCTTTTCCGCCTCATACTTCGTGCGTTCCAGTTCGACATTCTTTTCCTGCAATACCAGATCCAGGCCTTTGCGTTCGGTCACATCGCGTGCGGCGGCAAACACCCCCTGCAATCTCCGGTCACGGTCATAGAACGTGGTCGCGTTGAAGGACACCACCGTTTCCTTGCCGTCACGGGCGCGCGCGGTGAGCTCGTAGTTGGTCACTTTCTTTTTGCTCAGCACCAGCTTGATGCTTTCCTCGGCACGTTCCGGATCGGAGAAGTAGCTCTTGAACGGCGCACCGATCAATTCATCGCGCGTGCAACCGGTGAGCGCCTCCATCTGCTTGTTGATGTCGGTGATGATGCCGGACGGATCGGTGGTCATCAGCGCGTCGATGTTGGCTTCGAACAGGGAGCGTGTGTAGAACTGGTGGTCGCGCAGGCGTTGCCCCAGTTGCTTCTGTTCGGCCTCGATCTCCTTGCGCGCCGTATTATCGGTGCCGATCAACAGATAGCCGATGATTTCGTTTTGGGCATCGCGCAACGCCG
>CAYOJU010000155.1:0-6376 GCA_964404355.1 uncultured Sideroxydans sp.
TTTCAAAGGAACTGTTAGCGAATTTCGACCTAGCCTCAAAGAGAATTTCAAAAACATCACCTACAAAATAACCTTCAACCCAGAATACTATTCACGTCTAAAGACAATTGAAGAACTTCAATTGCAGCAAAAAGAATTAGCAGAAAAGGCCGCAGCAGCGAAGCTGGCGGAGGCCGATGCCGCAAAAAGGGGCGCAGTGCAAGCTTTCCCGGACGGCATCAATTGCGAATCTCAAATAACTATCAAAGAGTCATTTGACATACTAGGAAATCAAATTGGTTCCCCCTGTTCTCTTTCGCAAGATTTGAGAGACCACGGAGCGTGGGAATACAGAGACATCTATTCGTCAATTGGGGGCATTGTTCCTTGGGAAAGTAACCTTTTACACTATATGAATATTGTCAATTTGCATTTTAGGAAAACAGAACTGCACGACAGCGATTCCTACTCAGGGGTATTTTCAAGGAACGATCATGAAGCGCATAAGGAATACCTGGTCAGTATATTGCTCGATAAATATACCGGAAATGAAGACGCAATGCTTGTCTATCAGTTTGAATACAGCTTCTGTGCTGTTGATATAACTAACTCGCTCCATGGGGACAATTCGTTCAAGAGTAGCTTGATTTCCAAGTACGGAAAACCCACCTACGAATTGACAATACCCCAACTCAAGAAGAATGCGGCAATTGGAAGAGAAGCATATTTCGGCGACTACGATGCAGAGAAGTTGGCCGGCAAGACAGCAGTGTTAGCTTGGGTTCATAAGAAAGAAACTCTTCTCATTTCGGAAACATACGGTATCTATGACAACTGCAACGGATTACCGAAATTCAAAATGCGTCTTTGGGATGATTCACTAACCGACAACTTCAAAATGAAGGCGAATTCAAACAGAAAACGATATTTTGAAGAGCACGCAAATAAGGCAGCAACACCCGCATTTTGACAGTGAATGTGTTGATCGACGGAGCCATACAAGTTGTTAGTGCCGTTCCTGACCTAGACCCATGACGACGCTGCCGAGTAAACCAACCAGCGTTTCCATACCGCCCACCAGCATTTCAATTTGCTCCGCGTTGGCGATTTTCTGAAAAGTCTGCCCTTCCCGATACAGTCCGTGTTGATCCATTGATTGGTAGCTCAAAAAAGTTTAAAGCGTTATGCTTGCCGCTATTCAATAGGGGGCATCAAGGATATGAATAAATCGTCAAGCTTGGATCACCTTGCATGGCTTAACGAAACAGATGAAGTTCTCACCACATCAGATGGCAAGAAAATTAGTGTTTGGGAGCTGGTCTGCAACAAAAACGACGCTGCAACATGGAGTTCTTGGGCTAAGCATTTTAGAGAGCACTACTGTCTCGACTCGATGATTGATATCCTTAAAGCAGGTACGCCTTACGAGTCTTCGCGCGCTGACTACTTAACTTCATTAGTATTTCCTGATGCCTCGAAGGCCCCTGGACCCAGTATCAGAGCTGGCGATTTCGCCGAGATTCTGATTGCAGACTTACTCGAACACCACTTTGCCTGTTGGGTGCCACGGACTCGCTACATAAACAAGGCGATCAGAAATGAATCTACCAAAGGTACCGATGTCATTGGTATTAAGTTACTAAAAGATGACGGCACAGCATCTCCAAAAGATAGCCTTTTCACATTTGAAGTAAAAGCTCAGTTTAGTGGGGACAAGCCCGACCCTAGGCTGCAAGATGCTGTAACTGATTCGATGAAGGATGAGAAACGAAAAGCAGAAACGTTGAATGCGATTAAGCAAAGACTTGCTGAAGATGGTCGAATGGATGAAGTCCTAAAAGTTCAGCGATTTCAGGATGCACTTAAAAATCCCTATATTGAGCAAACTGGAGCAGCAGCATTGTTCTGTACCTCAGTTTATGATGCCAACAACATATTCAAAACCACCCTAATGCAAAACGGTTAACGCTCATTGTTGTGCGTGCTGACGCCTTTATGCGGCTTGTGCATTATCTGTACGAGAGGGCAGCCAATGAAGCCAAGTAAACTAGCAGAAATAGCTACCGCCATTATCCGCGCGCGAGGAAAAATGTATGAGTACAAAGTGCAAAGTGAGTATCACAATAAGTTGCCTGATAATCTGGTGCTTGAGGAGGTCTTTCCGCTCGCAATTGGTACGCTTGGCGATTTTGCCGCAGAAACTGCCCGCAAGTACCTAAATCTTCCGCAAGGCACTAACACCACGCAGGAAGAGCTCAAGTTTGCAGCCACGGTTCTCCATGCTTACGTTGAATCACGTTTAAATGATCAATTCTCATTCGACCTGCTTTTGCTGGGCGCCTGTGCATTCTATTTGTGCGGTATGCCTGGTAATGCCATCGTACTTAGCAGGCGAATGCATGAGTTTGAGCAAATTGAAAATGAAGAGATAGTTTCGTTGATTCGTTGGGCACTAGGCTCACCGTGGGCTATAGAAATCCCAATGGCTATCAATCCTCATGCCAAGCGCATTTCCAGCGCTCTGAAGCTCCATTATGAGACTGGATCATCCGCCACGAACGTGATGCCAGACATTAAGGAGTTGCGCCGCATTGCTTATCATGAAGGTAGCGCAAGAGATTTGTTACTAGCTGATTTGTATGCGGCCATAGTGATTTCTCGAATTGAGCGATCTACATGGTCACTACTGCCACAATATTCACAGATAGAAATTGCTTTGTGGCGCTCCTACCTTTCACGAGAAGCTTCACTTAAAGAGTTGTGGCCATCTCAACGATTGCTGGGTGATGCTGGTGTCTATTCGGGCAATTCGGCAGTCGTTCAAATGCCAACAAGTGCAGGCAAGACAAAGGCTACGGAACTCGTTATTCGTGCAGCATTTCTCTCCGGTCGCGCGCACCTCGCAGTTGTTGTGGCACCTTTCAGGGCGCTGTGCCAAGAAATTACCAACGCCTTGAAAATTTCATTCATCGACGATGATGTGCAAATTAACCAGCTTAGCGATGCGTTGCAACCGGACTATCTTAGTGAAGTTCTAGAGTTGCTTGGTGTTGTTGAAGTGGCCAAGCCACATATCGTAATACTGACCCCAGAAAAATTCTTGTATGTACTACGACAGCGGCCAGACCTTGTTGAGCAGATCGGGTTAGTTATCTATGACGAGGGGCATCAGTTCGATACTGGACGACGGGGGGTAACTTATGAACTACTCCTCACCTCAATCAAGAGATTGCTTAGCGCCAATGCTCAAACAGTATTGATATCAGCAGTGATATTGAATGCCGAAGCAATGGCGGCATGGCTCTTGAATGACGCGAAAAAGACCGTTTCCGATACTGCAACACAGGCTCAGCGAGTTATCGCATTCGCAAGTTGGAGCGACCAACTTGGTCAGCTTAGCTTTCACGACAAACCGGGCAGCGATCAATCTTTCTATGTGCCGCGAGTCTTGGTCGAGGAACAGCTCGCTTTGAAAGGAAGAGAGCGCAAAATACAGATTTTTCCAGTGCGTACAGAAAGTGGCTCTATTGCCTTGTTTCTCGGCCTTAAGCTCGTATCAAATGGTGGGGTGGCAATTTTTTGTGGCATGAAGTCTTCAGTCACAAAAATTCTCCGCAATACCGCCGACATCTTCTCTAGAAATGTCTCACTCCCTGCGCCTTCTTTGGTGTGCGACCAAGAAGAGCTAACAAAGCTTTGTTATTTGTATGAACAAAGCTTCGGCACCCAGTCTGATCTTACAGCAGCAGCTAAACTTGGAGTTTTTGCTCACCATGGTGATACGCCACACGGCCTCCGTTTGGCAATAGAACATTCGATGCGGGAACGCTTGATTCATTTTGTGGTTTGTACTTCAACAATTGCTCAAGGCGTAAACCTACCGATCAGATATCTATTAGTCACTGGGACGCATCAAGGTCAAGGCTCTATAAAAGTACGGGATTTTCATAACCTGATGGGCCGTGCTGGACGTGCGGGCATTCATGGCGAGGGCACAGTCATATTCTCAGATCCATCGCTTTTTGATAATCGTGAAGTTTGGGGACATAGCTGGCGATGGAAAGAAGTCCAGAATTTGCTGTCGCCGGACAGCACTGAACCCACCGGGAGTTCGCTATTGCAACTCTTGTTGCCGCTTCAAAATGACAATGCAACGAATAATATTGATGTCGCTGCTCTGGAACTAATTCAAGGCTTGCTCAAACAGCGTAGCGGAATATTTGAATGGGCTAGCCATCTATCTGACGACTTCATTAGGGAAAACTTTTCATCAAAATCTATACTGTGGCAGCTCGAAGAAAAGTGTGGGGTGTTAGATGCGATAGAAAGCTTCTTAATGTCGTATCGAGAAGGCAAATCATCGGATACATTCTTTGAGACAGCTTTGGCTTTGGCCTGTGAAACTTTTGCTTACGCTCTGGCAGACGAGAACGAAAAAGAGCTATTAGAAGAGATATTTCGTGAGATTGCGCAACACATCGAGAAAAATATACCAGATGTTGATGAGCAAGCACGATATGGGCGAACCCTTCTTGGCGTAAATCTTTCACTTGAAGTAGACAAGTGGGTCACAGCCAACATGACCGGATTGCAAGCCGTCATCAGTGAAACTGAGCTTTTGGATGTCATATGGCCAATACTGCAGTCGCTTACATCAGATAATCTAATTCGAGACGTTGAGCCTGCTAATGCAATCAAAGAACTGGCAAAAGAGTGGATTGCTGGCAAGCCATTTCATTCCTTGCTTTCCTTCCTGAATGATCTTGATGCGACGTACCCAGCTGGTAAGCAACGGCGAAAATTTTCTGAGAGCATGGTTGTTGAACTTTGCGAGCAGGGTTTTGGTTTTGAATTGACACTACTCCTCGCGGCTATAACTGAGGCGCTCTCAGCCAAAATTACTGAGGATGAGGAGGAGAAAAGCCGACTTGCTGATTTGATGAACCTACTACAGAAACGACTGAAATATGGGCTTTCGACAAAAAGCGAAATTGCATTCTTTGAAGTCGGCTTTGCAGAACGAGTGGTTGCTCAAGCGGTAAACAAGGCAGTCAATATGCAAGCAACATCAACCACTATCGCGCGCACCTTACTTAAACAATCAACTACAGAAGTCGGCCCAGTGATAGAACAATTCCCAGACTACTTCAGATCACTTTATCTGGGCATTGTTAGTTAAATGCAGACACTCGCTGCTGACATCACATCAAAGGACGCAGAGAAGTACCTATTTCCCCTGCTATTATTAGTTCACTTCTCGAATGCAGCACCTTGAGAGATCTCCAAACCATCACGGTATAGAAGTGGAATCTTCCAAGCTTCACCAACCTTTTCGAGGAGTCCAATTCGTTCAAGTTCGACGGTTATGGGCACCCAACTTGAGCCAAGCAGACCTTCGAGTGTCGTGGCATTGTGTTCAGCTTTCTTTTTGGAAAACGCGCGAATAGCAGTTTCCAAATTCGGATTTTCTGCAATTAACGTAGTGCGAACTTTATCTAATGACATAACACTTAAACCAGCCTTTATTGCGGGTGCCAAAATCAATTCCCCGGATTTCTCATCTCCACCTATACTCAGTGCGTCTTGTTGTTTTCTAGCTGCATTGACAATCAGCGAATGCAAATCACGTGGTGTTCTAATATTGTTTCCATCGCGAATACGGTTGAGCATCCATGTCCAACTGTCAGACTTCTTTTCTCCAACATCAACTTGATTAGGAAAAATTGAGAAAAATAGTAGCTGACGAAGTTCTTCATTCCTAAGGTCGTCTTTAACCATTCCGTACTTTTGCTGGATGGACTGATTAAATAGAAAGCGTTCAAGAATCATAACCAGCAACTTGTCGCCATCCCATGACATCGGCGGTGACGTGCGATCCATCACATGAGTAAGCTCCCTAAAGCCTGTGCCAGAAATAACTTGGTCAAACAAATCTGTCCGGAAGAATAGTTTGAATCTTAAACTTACCTGCCCCATAAAATCCTTGTAGGCCGTGAGAAGACTCTTTAGCGCAAGTCGTTCTAATTCTGGGTCACTCTGAAATGCTGCATCTAAACGGTCTATCAATATCCAACATCTAACTTCAACCTTTTCAAATGCACGCACACATAATCTGAGCGCCTCAGGAAAGTCGATTACCGTATCTTTTTTTGTCCATATTTCGGGGGGCACGTCCGGAAAATCCGCCTTAATTGAATCAGCACCAATAGTGAAACTCGTGGGATGGAATATTCTTAATAGCGACCAAAGTACTTTCTTGTAGGCACTCTCCGTGCGATATCTGATTCCAATCTGCTCTGAGAATTCAATTGCCTTACGGCGTTCAGGCGTATCTGGAGTAGATTCGAGTGCATCTAGAGCCAGATTTAGAAGATATGTTTTCCACGCATTAACCAAA
>CAYOJU010000156.1:0-3416 GCA_964404355.1 uncultured Sideroxydans sp.
AAGAATACCGGCAGCGTCTGGAAGGGCTGGTCGCGGAAGAGTCCACCAAGTTCCGGGCGCTGGTCGAACAATCGCTGGTCGGCATCTACATCATTCAGGACGACGTATTTCGCTATGCCAATCCCGGTCTGATCAAGATGTTCGGTTACGATTCCGCTGACGAAGTGGTGGATTTGATTCCGGTCTTCAAATTTATCAAGGAAGAAGATCGTGCACTGGTTGATGAGAACATCCGGCGGCGCATCAGGGGCGAGGCAGAATCCACGCGTTACAGTTTTACCGCCTACCGCCGCGATGGCTCTGCGATCGTTGTTGATGCCCACGGCCGCCGTATCGAATACCAGGGACGTCCCGCCGTCATCGGTACGCTGATCGATATCACCGAGATGCGGCGCAGCAAGGAAGAACTCTCCCTTCTGGTGGAGGAAAAATCATCCCGGCTGCAACAGAGCGAGGAGTTGCTGCGCACACTGATCGAGGCGATTCCGGATGCCATCGAATTCAAGGACGGCGACGGGCGCTGGCTGGAATCCAATTCTGCCGCGCGCGCAGCATTCGGTCTGGATGCAGAGACCAGTCGGGGCAAGACCGATGCGGAGTTGGCGGAGATTGCCGATGCGCGCTACAAAGCCGCGCTGCTGCAATGTTTCAAGACGGACAGCCATGCGTGGCAGGTGGGTACGACCTCGCGCGTGGAAGAAGTCATGCAAATTCCCGATGTCGGTAAAAAAACCTTCGACGTTATCAAGGTGCCGTTGTTCCGCGATGACGGTAGCCGCAAGGGCCTGGTGATCGTCGGCCGCGACGTCAGCGAACTCAAGCATGCCGAAGAGGCGCTACGCCACAGTCTTAACGAATACGGCGAACTCGTGCAGCGCATCCCGGTAGGAATTTACAAATACCGCATGCACCCGGATGGCAGTGCTGTTTTTGATTACGTCAGTCCGCGCTGGTGCGAATTGCTCGATGTATCGGAAACGGAAATTATGCGCGATTCGCGGGCAGCACAGGCACGCATACACCCGGACGAACTGGAGCAGTTTGTCCGCATGAACGAAACTGCACGCGACAGCATGAGTCCATTCAAGTGGGAAGGGCGCATACTGAGAAGAAGCGGACTGATACGCTGGTTGCATATCGAATCGCAGCCCACGCGGCTGGAGAACGGCGATATCTTGTGGGACGGCATCCAGTATGACGTCACCGACCGGCGCATGGCGGAAGATGCATTGCGCATTACCGCCAGCGTATTCGACAACAGCCAGGAAGCCATCGTCATCACGGATGTGAACAATATTATTATCGACGTCAATCCTGCATTCAGTCGCATCACTGGATACGGCCGTGACGACGTGTTGGGCAGGAATCCGAAATTCCTGAGTTCGGGACGCCAGGACAAATCATTTTATGCCGAGATGTGGAAGTCGCTGCAGGAAGCAAAAATCTGGCGCGGGGAAATATGGAACCGGCGCAAGAACGGTGAGGTATATGCTGAACTGCTGTCGATTTCTGCCATCTGCGACGAGGCTGGGCAGGTCCAGCGCCATGTCGGCGTATTTTCGGATATCACCTATTTCAAGGATCATGAAGCCGAACTGAGCATGGTCGCCAACTATGACGCGCTTACCGGCGTCCCCAACCGGCGGCTGCTTGCCGACCGTTTGCGGCAGGCCACGGCGCTTGCTCAACGCGGGGGCAAGATGCTGGCGATTTGTTACATCGATCTCGACGGCTTCAAGGACGTCAACGATCAGCACGGGCATGAGACCGGAGACCGCCTGCTGGTGGACATCGCGCGCCGCCTGCAGGAAGTGTTGCGTGCCGGCGACACGCTGGCACGTCTGGGTGGGGACGAATTTGTGGTGCTGTTCAATGATCTTGCGGTGGAAGCCGAATGCTTCCAGGTGCTGGATCGCATCATGCTGACCATCTCCGCGCCCATGCAGCATGCGGGGCAGCATATCTCTGTATCGGCCAGCATCGGGGTGACCTTCTATCCTGCGGACAACGAAGACGGCGATACCCTGCTGCGGCATGCCGACCAGGCGATGTATATCGCCAAGCAGACCGGCAAGAACCGCTATCACATCTACGACGCCATTCATGACCAGCGCGTTCGCTCGCTGCACGACACGAGAAGGCGCATTCAGCAAGGGCTGGAGAGCGGCGAATTCGAATTGTATTACCAGCCGAAGCTGGAGCTCTCTTCAAACAAGGTCGTCGGGGTTGAAGCACTGATCCGCTGGAATCATCCCGAACGCGGTCTGCTGCAACCGGCCGACTTTCTGCCGGTGATCGAGAATTCGGACTTGGAGATCAAGCTGGGTAAATGGGTGCTGGGGGTGGCGCTTGAGCAACTTCATGCGTGGGAGCAGGCCGGTGTGGCCCTGGATATCAGTATCAACATTTCCGCTCGGCATTTGCAATCGCCGGATTTTGTGTCCGAGCTGAAACGCAAACTGGAGCAATATCCGAAGATGGAACACGGCAGGCTGCAGATCGAAGTGCTGGAAACGGCAGCGCTGGAAGATATGGGGCAGTCTTTCGATATCATCAAGGCATGCCGTGAAATGGGCGTCAGTTTTGCGCTGGACGATTTCGGTACCGGCTACTCTTCCCTGGTATACCTGCGCAAACTGGGCGCCGACACGCTCAAGATCGACCAGTCGTTCGTGCAGAACATGGCAAACAACGAAGGCGATCGCGCCATCGTGGAGGGGGTGATCGCACTGGCCAAAACTTTCAACCGTAAAACCGTGGCCGAGGGCATGGAAGACCCCAAACTTGTACAGACCCTCGCCGATATGGGCTGCGGTTTTGGCCAGGGTTACGGCATTGCCTATCCCATGCAGGCGGGCGAATTTCTCGACTGGTACAAAAAACGATAAACGACGTGACCCCGAAGGGTTACGCTCATGGGCTATAGGGCCTTTATTGGCGCTTTGATTCTTGAACAGCATCTGATCGCCGGAGTAGAATCGCCAGCCTGTTGCAGTGCATTCAATTGAGGGGTGTAAGTAACGCCAGATGAACGAACATGGAATATTACCGCTGGATGTAGTTGGCTGGTTAGTTCTGTTCTGGATCGCGCTTGGTGTTGCCGGGCTGCTCCTGCAACGTGCGCCGCAGTTGATCACTAACGTCATTTTTCCGCTCAGTGCGCTGACCTCGCTGTTGCTGGCGATCACGGGTTTCTGGGCGCTCAGTGCAACACCCAACATCATGGTGCTGCCGCTCGGCTTGCCCGATCTGCCTTTCCATCTTCGCCTCGATCCCCTGTCCGGATTCTTTTTGATTTTGCTGGGCGGCGCATCCATGGGGGTATCCCTGTTCGGTGCGGGTTATTTCAAAAGCATGGCGGGCGGCACGCTCGGCCTGCTGTGTCTTGAGTACCACCTGTTTTTGCTCGGCATGAC
>CAYOJU010000156.1:3516-6359 GCA_964404355.1 uncultured Sideroxydans sp.
GTGACTTTCGATTTGCTGGGAACGCAACTCTGGTGGTGGGGCGTACTGGTGCTGGGACTGGGCTTGCTTACCGCGGTCTTCGGCGTGATGTTCGCCGCAGTGCAGGGCGACATGAAACGGCTGCTGGCCTACTCCTCGATCGAGAACATCGGCCTGTTGCTGGTGGGTATCGGCCTGACCATCATCTTCCATGTCTACGGCAAAAACGCACTGGCAGCGCTCGCGCTCACCGCCACCCTGTATCACAGCCTCAACCACGCCATGTTCAAGAGCCTGCTGTTCGTCGGCACCGGCGCCATTCTGCACTCCACCGGCGAGCGCAACATGGGGCGTTTGGGCGGACTGATACGCCGCATGCCCTGGGCGGCGGGGTTGATGCTGGTAGGCGTACTGGCGATTTCGGGGTTACCGCCGCTCAACGGCTTCGTGTCAGAGTGGCTGTTGCTGCAGGCGTTTCTGCTGTCGCCGGGCCTGCCCAACAGTTACATCAACATGCTGGTGCCGGTGGCGGCGGCGGTGATCGCGCTGGCGGCAGCGCTGGCGGCGTATGTGATGGTGAAATTCTACGGTGTGATTTTCCTCGGTCAGCCGCGTGAGCACGTCCTTGAGCATGCGCATGATGCTGGCATCTGGAAGCGCATCGGCATGGGTTGGCTGGCGCTTGCCTGTATTGCGCTGGGTCTGGCGCCGGTATTCGTTGTGCAACAGCTCGACCTTGTTTCGCATTCGCTGATCGGTTCCGCTTTGGGCAATGCTGCCGACAACTGGATATTCCTGACGCCGGTGGATACCGAACGAGCCAGCTACAGTCCGCTGTATTTCCTGCTGGCGGTGCTGGGCGTGATGCTGCTTACCTCGATACTGGTGCGGCGCCTGTATCACGGCCGGGTGCGGCGCAGCGCGCCGTGGGATTGCGGCTTCCCGGCGCAGAACGCTCGCATGCAGGATACCGCCGAAGGTTTCGGGCAGCCGATCCGGCGCATTTTCGAACCGTTCTTCAAAATCGAACGGGAAGTTCCGAGCCCGTTCGATACGCACCCGCGCTACCACGGGCAAACAGATGACCGCCTTTGGTACATCCTGTATCTGCCGATCAAACATCTTACCGAGAAGCTCTCTTCCCTGGCCGGGCTGTTGCAGCACGGGCGTATCCATTTATATCTGACCTACACCTTTGTCACGCTGGTCGTGCTGCTGATGTTTGTATGATGAACTACGATCTCCTCTTCGCCATTTTGATCCAACTGGCCCAGCTCATGCTGGTGGTGGTGCTCGCACCGCTGCTGACCGGCTGGGTCAACCAGTGCCAGGCCTGGTTGCAGAACCGTTCCGGAGCGGGTGTGCTGCAGCCGTACCGCGTGCTGCGCAAGTTGTTCAGCAAGGATGCGGTAATGGCGCACAACGCATCGTGGCTGTTTCGCGCCACACCCTACATCGTGTTCAGTTGCATGTGGTTGGCGTCCGCCATCATTCCGATTCTTGCGGTGGACTTGCCGTTCTCCAAGGCCGCCGACGTGATAGCGCTGGTCGGCGTATTCGCTCTGGCGCGCGTGTTCATCTCGCTTGCTGCGATGGACATTGGTACCGCGTTCGGGACGCTCGGTGCAAGGCGCGAGATGCTGGTGTCGTTCCTGGCCGAGCCGGCTTTGCTCATGGTGTTCTTTACCGCTTCGATGATCAGTCACTCCACCCAGTTGCCGACCATCGTCGATATGCTGGCGCATCACCAGTTTGTGTTGTACCCAAGCCTGGCCTTTGCCGGGCTGGCGTTCGTGATGGTGTTGTTGGCCGAGAATGCGCGCATTCCGGTAGATAACCCCAGCACCCACCTCGAACTGACCATGATCCACGAGGCGATGATCCTGGAATATTCGGCACGCCATCTGGCGCTGATCGAATGGGCCAGCAGCCTGAAACTGTTCGCTTACATCACCATCGGCATCGCCCTGTTCCTGCCGCAAGGCATCGCCGAAGTGGGCAACTGGGCCGGGTTGCCGCTGGCCATCGTGGCCTTGCTGCTCAAGCTGATACTGGCGGGTGCGGCGCTTGCCGTGTTCGAGATCGTGTCGGCCAAGCTGCGCATATTCCGGGCGCCGGAATTTCTGGGAACCGCGTTCCTGCTGGCGGTGCTCGGTTTGCTGATCCACTTCTTGTTGGGAGCGTGACCAGTGCAGATACCCTTTACGCTCCAATTCATCAACCTGCTGGCCGCATTGCTGCTGCTGATCGCGTTTGCCATGCTCACGCAACGGCGCATCCTGTCGCTGATCAATCTGTTTGCACTGCAAGGAGCTGTGCTGGCGCTCAGTACCTTTGTGGTTGCCTTTTCGACCAATCAGCACCATTTGTATTATTCCGCCGGACTTACCCTGTTGCTCAAGGTGTTGCTGTTGCCCTGGCTGTTGCATCGCCTGATTCGCAAACTGAATGTGCGCTGGGATGTGGAAACGCTGATCAATATTCCCACCACCATGCTGGTCGGTATCGCGCTGGTGATCTTCTCGTTCAACCTGGCCGCGCCGATCGCGCAACTTTCCGAAGGTATCACGCGCGGGCTGATCGGCATTGCGCTGGCAAGCGTGCTGCTGTCGCTGCTGATGATGCTTACGCGACGCAAGGCAGTGTCGCAGGTGGTCGCTTTCCTGTCGCTGGAGAACGGCTTGTTCTTCGCCGCCACCAGCGCCACGCAGGGCATGCCGCTGGTGGTGGAACTGGGCATTGCGCTGGATGTGCTGGTGGCGACTTTCATCTTCGGCGTTTTCTTCTTCCAGATCCGCGAGACCTTCGACAGCCTGGATATCACCCATATGGAGAAGCTCAAGGATGATTGACCTGCAACTCCT
>CAYOJU010000157.1:0-6150 GCA_964404355.1 uncultured Sideroxydans sp.
AAAGAAAATTTCCGTTTCCTACCCATCCTGTCTTATTACCGTGTATCCCAATGCTGAATAAGCAATGCACCTGATATCGGCAATTTGTTAAATATGTATCCTGACAACGCAGCTTATAGATTTTGGATCGAGTTGTTAGCCGGGATTGGCCGAGTTGGTATTAGATAGGAGTAACGATCATGAACAAAGCATTTGAACCTGAAGTTATCAAGAAAATAATTGCTTCAACGTCACCGGAACAACGTGTGGGAATTGAAAGGCGCGCAGCAGACATTCGAAAACATGAGCTTTCCGTTGAATTGGATAATGCCAAATTTGTCGCCGAACTTGGTTGGCTAGCAGCGTTGTCAGTCACGATATGCGCCGTAGCTGTACTGTGACCAAAAAACGCAAAAAAGCAAAGGTCAAAGGGGTCAGCATCGAATTGTTTTCTGTATCTACGACTGCGAAAAGTAATGCGATGCTGACCCCTTTAGCTACGGGCAGCGCCTTCACCGCGAAATACTCGCGGAAACCGGGAATGCCCGCAAAAGCCTGATTCAGCCCTGCGCCAGTGGCGCGGATACCGGCTTCGTCATAGATGTGAAAAGGCGTGCCGTAATGAGCGGCAAGCTGCGGCAGGATCGGAAACAGACGATCCTTGTAGGACTGGGACATCGGCATGGTGGTTTATTCCTTGGGGATTAAATCTAGGGGGCAGCATCACAATAGATTTGAAAAGCATAAGACGAAAACAAATCCGAAGCTGATCCCTTTGCTTAGTTTACTAATTGTTGGTGGATCTACTGAATTGTTGGTGTCACTGCAGGTGGAACGATACGAATGCGTAGAGCTGATGAGCCGCGTAATTCATCACGTTCAGTAATCGCTTTAACTCTAAGGACGGTTTCTTCGACGATTTGGAATGGTGACAACACAAAATTCATTTGTGCCATAAGGAGGGTAGAGCCAACCTCCACGCTTGGAAGTTCAGACGGAAGGGTAATGGGGCCTGAGGACACCAATTCGGTTTCTTCTTCTCCTTTGACCGAGACTATGCGCACCTCAAGGGACTCAAATGGATCGTCGATATCCGTTGTTACCCTGGCTGAAATGCACAGTTTTGGCAGCATCACAGGTGCATTAGGTACTGTTAGTTGACCAGAGTAAACGCCCATATAGGAAAACTTGTTTCCCAACTCTCCACGGATGTCGTCACAGTACATAACTTCTAGGTGGCGAACGCAATTCTTCATGATGTTTGCTCTTGAGTATTCGCCAAGGCAATTGCTAGTTCATCGCGAGAAACGTGCAGAATGGCAGCCAATTTTTCAAAGGTCGAGTGGAGAATATCTCGCCGACCAGACTCAATGAGAGAGTAACTTGACTGAGAATTACCAAGCAACTCAGCTATTTTGGCTTGCGACAAACCAGCTTTTAAGCGCAATGAAGCAATGGTGGGTTTCTGAGCATCATTTTCAAGTTTCATCGCTAGCCGTTGCCGAGCACGTGCTAGGGCTTCAGCACGGCGAGGATGAGTCTCGCTCGAACGCACGATGTCGTCGATTTCTCGGTATCCGGATGGAAGTGGGGCATGCACAACGCGATCAACCAGAACCAGCACATTTTCAGCTTTGCTTTCTGGATTTACGACGTTAAGAGGGTATACAAAACTCTTAATAACGGGGGATGTTGAGGGCGTCGTAAGCGGTGAAGATCTTCTTTGAACGTTCATGGTTTGGGTCATATTTAAAATCCCGAGTTACGATGCCAAGAATATAGTAGCGGTACTCGACAGGGTGGAACGCATACACGATTCGATACTTTGCAGCGGAACCAGTAAGCCACATAAGCTTGAGACGCCATAAGTTATATTTATATCTGGCATTTTTTGTTTCCTGCCATTCATCTACGCTATAGGGCCATTCGCCATACACAACGTGACCTCGACGAGTGAGGTTATCTAACGTTTCCTGGTTATTTTTGGCTTCTTCCAGAAATGCTTCGATATCTGCACCTACGTCTTCATCTTCAGCGTAAATACGCTCAAGGTCATCCTCGGCATCACTATGCAGCGCAAGCGAGTAAGAACGACCCGGTGAATATCTCATATCTCGGAAGGTATGACAAGTAAATGAAAGACCTTCAACATATAGGGGAAAATGCCAAAAAATGCAAGTTCGGTGCGCCGTTTTCGCTTACTTCAGGACAAATGCCGACGAATTTGTAAGGGCATCACAATAGTATTGGCTGGCAGGTCAAGTTGAAAACAAAATCGAAGCTGACCCTATAAGTTCAACGATTTCTTAAGCCTACAGTGCGCCGCGGGAGTGCAGAGCTGAAAGATATGGAGTCAGATAGTGGCGGAAGGAAGATGCGGCTGAAAAAGAAATCGACTCCGATACCTATGGTTTTGTTTTACAGACTACGTTAGTTGCCAGCCAAATATGAAGAAATATACTGAACTTTGCCCTTATAAGTCAGTAAAGATGCTCTTGAGCTGGCAGCCTTTACTACTTTGCTCATGTTGCTAATGCCTTCCCTACTCTTGGTAAGCAACGAATCAATGTATACCGGATTCAAGTTCCGATCCTCTATAGCTTCGGCATAGGCAAGGACGGCTCGTATGAGATCCTCGTCTCGACTAAACCCTGCGACAACGCAAAGTTTTCCAAGAAGATTCGCTTTTGTTAGCTTTGCATTCATCCAAGTCTTTTGTTTCTTCTCAATGATGCCCTTCTCGCAATATGCGATAGCTACCCGCAATTCATCTTCATTGCCTGACATGTAATAGATTGCCTTCGCACGCTGCAACCAATAATCTGGGTCTTGCGACATAACTGCAGAAAGCCTTTCATATACGAGACGAATTATTGCTGCGCGCCAATCATGCGTCCCGACGAACTGCGTTTCATATATTGCGTTGAGACTATCAAATAGAACTAACTCATAGGATGAATCCTCAATCTCTTTCAGATTCGTAAATAGGTTTGCGATTAGTTCTGCACTCTTCTCTATGCCAAGCTTCTCAGAAATTGTTCTCAAAGCAAATTGAACCCACGAATATGAATTGCAAACCAATACATTCCTTGAATTCTCAGCACGATTAGTGTCAGGATCGGCAATGTCACACTCAACGAAAGGTGCCCATTTTCTTGAGAAAGCGTCTAGATGAGCATCTGCCATGTAGCCAATGCCATGTGCGGTACATAGCACACGATGCACTCTGGAATACATGCGTTGCTGAACTGCTAAGTAATACAAGCAAGCGAATTCTAGTTTGCTCACCTTTCCTTCTTCCTTGGTATCACAAATGACTTTTAGACGTTCATCAAGTCGAGATTTGCCCTTAAGGGCGGTACTCAAAATGGGAGATTTTGCCAACGAGAATACATTCTCCAAAATAGTCTCTCGCATAGACCATTTCTTGAATCCAAAGGTATCTAGGATTGATGTGATTTGATCAGATTCGTCTTGGTTTAGGCGAGAATGCAGCTCAATAGCGTCTTGGGCATAGCCATATCCAAACGCATTCAAGTCACTCTTGTTAATTGCAATTAGTAGAGTTGTATTGTTTTCTCTAAAGCGATCTGCCTTATTTGCCAAAAGGTTTAATTGAGCCCAATCTAGGACGTGAGTATCAATAGCGATAAGTGCGTCCTTTGCCAGAAGTAGTTCATTGAATAGCCGGTCGCTAATTGACCCAGTGGACTTAATATAAAATCGCTTGCGAGTTCTGATTTCGTTAAGCAATCTAAATAACAACGTGGTTTTGCCGGAGAAACGCCTTCCCCAGATGACTACAATTGGATCGACTATTTTTTCTTTAACGACTTTTTCGCACGCACGAGGAATTGAAAGCAAGTAGGGGTCATCTATTTGCCTCCATCCGTTCTGTACTAAGTACGCTATACGGTTTTCGCTATTGGCCCTAATTGTCGCGTCAGTAAACGCAAGGCCACCCAATAGGGTCGAGGTCGTATCTTCCGTCTGTGCAGTGTGCGCTGCAAATGAATAGAACATTTCGTAATCATTCACAACAATCACATCTGTGATTCCGTATTTCTTTAGGTTCATCCTCGTCGTATAGTCTTTGGGCGATGTAGATGTGACGTATACGCGCGCATTGCCTTTTGTGGTGTTTGTATCCTCGGTGCTCACAAGGGCGAACGAAATGTCAATTTCATCTGTGAGACTACAGCCAATGAAGATAATGTGTTTTTCGGCAAAGTCGTTAGCCAGGTCAGCTAACAGTCGCTTATTCTTTTCAAGACTTCTTATGTAGTCTCCTCTACCAAATACAACTTTTAGCCCCTCTCTCTTCGGAGCTATTAACACATCTTCTGCATCACCATGAAGTTTGTATACATATCTGCGATTCCTGTACGTGGAAAAATCTCTGTAGGGCAGCACTTTTACAGCATCAATACAATTCTCTATAGCGTCATCTATATTTAGGGTATAGATATATGGCCAATCAACATTCAAGAATTCTTTCTTGGCTGCGCTCGAAATATTAACTTTTGTAAATACGGCATTAATCGTATCTTTGATTTTGTCTAAATCAACGACTTCCTCGCGGAAATATATATCAGACAATTCCTGAAAGCCGTAGCCCTCTAATTCCTCATCGGATGGTTTGTCACTAACACTTGCGGCCCTAATTTGGCTGCGCATGATTTCCATCCATTCTTTCCCGAATGGCACCACTCCACCCCTTGAGCGCTCTCCAGCTGTAAAGCCGGTGCCAAGAAATGGAATGGATTGATCCTTTTTTAGAATGCCCCTAAGGAATTTTTGCGTCGCTTCATCCTCGAAATGTCGGATGGTAGGTTCAGCTTTCGTCGTCATAATTCATTCTCGCTCAGTATTCGATCGATCCGAAAAAACAATTAGAACATTCTGAAAAAGTCCACTTTCGTTGCAAACTGGCATTGCCTACATTTGCAAAAATGGTGTCTGCCGCTTTGTTAAATCTTCTTCCGGGCGTGGGCATGAAGTAGCCACTCGGCAATGGTGCCCATAAACTGAATCGCTGCTCTCGCCTCGACCTCCGTGATGTTTGTTAACCATGGCCGTCCATGACCAGTTCCGAGTCTATTGCGCATCGCGTTGATCCCGCACGCCACGCTAAACATGGCACGCTCGACCTTGCATTGAGGTGGTTCGCCTGGCTGGATTGGGTGTTGCGGCGTTGAGAGGTCGATTGCCACAAAGGCCATGCCAAGTAGGCTCTCAAAGTTTGCCCCCTGCGGATAGGTGCCATTTCTCTCGACGAGAATGTGAGCCGCCGTTGCTTCGAGAAGGTCTTTGCTCGTGCCAGCGAGTAGCGCCGCGTCTTCGGCACCACGCTTTGCACGACGAATGTACGACTCCAGAGCAGTGGACAATGCAGCGCCAGATAGGTTTTCAAGTATCTGCGGTTGAAGTTCGCCGTCGTTCGAGAGCGTGAAACCCTCCATTCGGAATGCGGCAATCGCATTTGTTACGGCTTCGGAGCCAACGTAGTTTGGTGAGGTAGGACGGAATCCGCCGCATGCTCGCAGGAGTGACAGAAGCGATTCGATCAGTATCTCACCGCTCGAGGGGTTGTTCTCAAGGGCCCAACTTAACGTGCCACGGACACGTTTTGCCTTTCCCACTAATTGCCCTTGTGCTTTTGGATCACCGGCGGTCAAACGGGCGCGATTGATCTGAAATTCCAGCTCAGAATGGCTCGGCTCACGAGTATCAGATTGCGCATCGTCAACTAGACGAGCCACAGCGAAAATGACGGAATCTGTTAACGGAGCGGTCATATCGAATCGTACCTTCGAGGAAGATGAAATGTACCGTAGTCTAGTTGCTTTGCCTACTCAAACCTCAACCCCTTCAACTTCGTCTCAACCAACTTCCCAGCCCTGGCCCTGGCACCAAAGTACGTCTGCAACTCCTTCCCACCAATATGCAGTTGATGCACCTTGCTGCCCGCCGTGCCGCTCAGGTTAACCGTCGGATGATTAACGACCGTGCAGGCCGTCAGCTCGTCGCCTTCTTTCAGGTCGATCAGCATCATGCCTTTGCCGCCGCCTTGCAGCAGTTTCAGTTCGGAGAGCACGAACACCAGCATGCGCGCCTGTTTCGATAGCACGGCGACGAGTGAATTCTGCGTCGGGGCCAGGATGACGGGCG
>CAYOJU010000158.1:0-6110 GCA_964404355.1 uncultured Sideroxydans sp.
GGCCGTCATCCGGTCAGCCCATGGGGTGTGCCAGCCAAGGGCTTCCGCACACGTCGCAACAAGCGGACTACCGGCATGATCGTGCGCCGTCGCTTTCAGGTTTAAGGGGTAACTATATATGGCACGTTCAGTTAAAAAAGGCCCATTCGTCGATCTGCATCTGCTGAAAAAAGTGGAAGCAGTGCGCGCTACCAACGATAAGCGTCCGGTAAAGACCTGGTCGCGTCGCTCCACCGTATTGCCCGAGTTCGTCGGTTTGACGATCGCGGTGCATAACGGCAAGCAGCATGTCCCGGTGTACGTTTCCGAGAACATGGTTGGACACAAGCTTGGCGAATTTTCTTTGACCCGCACCTTCAAAGGTCACGCTGCTGATAAAAAAGCAGTCGCCAAGAAATAAGGAGACATGATGAGTACAAAAGCAGTCATCCGTGGTGTTCGCCTGTCGGCACAAAAGGCACGTCTGGTCGCTGACCAGATCCGTGGTCTGCCTGTCGCACAAGCTTTGAACATCTTGGCTTTCAGCCCGAAAAAGGGCGGTGGCATCATCAAGAAGGCACTGGATTCCGCGATTGCCAACGCCGAGCATAACGACGGCGCCGATATCGACGAATTGAAGGTTGCTACCATCTACGTGGATAAAGGTACTTCTCTGAAGCGCATGATTCCGCGCGCCAAAGGCCGTGGTACCGGCATCGAGAAGCAAACCTGCCACATAACGATCGTCGTCGGGAGCTAAAGCATGGGTCAGAAAATTCATCCAATTGGATTCCGCCTGAGCGTTCAGAAGAACTGGACCTCGAAGTGGTATTCCAACAGCAAGCACTTTTCCGAGTTGCTGCTGAAAGATATTGAAGTTCGCGACTATCTGAAGAAAAAACTGGCCGGTGCCGGTGTTTCCAAGATCATTATCGAACGTCCGGCCAAGAACGCCAAAATCACGATTTACACGGCCCGTCCGGGTGTGGTGATCGGCAAGAAAGGCGAGGATATCGAATCCCTGCGCAACGAACTGAAGAAACGCATGGGCTTGCCCGATGTGGGTCTGAATATCGAGGAAGTGCGCAAGCCGGAAGTGGACGCGCAACTGATCGCCGACTCCATCACCCAGCAGCTCGAAAAGCGCATTATGTTCCGCCGCGCCATGAAGCGCGCCATGCAGAACGCAATGCGCTTGGGCGCGCAAGGCATCAAGATCATGAGTTCGGGTCGTTTGAACGGGATCGAAATTGCGCGTACCGAGTGGTATCGCGAAGGCCGTGTGCCGTTGCATACCCTGCGCGCGGAAATCGACTACGGTACATCCGAAGCGCTGACCACCTATGGTCTGATCGGCGTCAAGGTTTGGGTCTATAAGGGCGATCATCAGGCAGGACAGCAGGAAGTTGCTGCACCAGCCGTTGCTGAGCCGGAAAAGAAAGTAAGAAAGTCGTCGGGAGCTAAGCATGCTACAGCCAGCTAGAAGAAAGTACCGCAAGGAGCAAAAGGGCCGTAATACCGGCGTTGCAACCCGCGGCAACAAGGTCAGTTTCGGCGAGTTCGGCCTCAAGGCCGTTGGTCGCGGACGTCTGACCGCACGCCAGATCGAAGCGGCACGTCGTGCCATGACGCGCCACATCAAGCGCGGTGGACGTATCTGGATCCGTATTTTTCCGGACAAGCCAATTTCCAAGAAACCGGCCGAAGTTCGTATGGGTAACGGCAAGGGGAGTCCCGAGTACTACGTCGCCGAGATTCAGCCGGGCAAGATGTTGTACGAGATGGACGGAGTGGATGAGGTGTTGGCGCGTGAGGCATTCAAGCTGGCTTCTGCCAAGTTGCCGATTGAAACAACATTCGTCGTTAGACAGGTAGGGGCATGATCATGAAGGCAAGCGAACTGAAGAACAAATCGGTGGCCGATCTGCAACAAGAGCTGTTGTCCCTGAGCAAGGAACAATTCGGCCTGCGTATGCAAGTGGCAACCCAGCAATTGAGCAACACCAGCCAATTGACCAAGGTGCGCCGTAGCATCGCGCGTGTAAAAACGGTATTGACCGAGAAGGGTGTGCAGCAATGAGTGCAACGAATCTGAAACGTGCGTTGACCGGGACTGTCGTCAGCAACAAGATGGACAAGACGGTTACCGTGTTGGTCGAGCGCAAGGTCAAGCACCCGGTGCTTGGCAAAGTGGTGCGCGTCTCCAAGAAATACCATGCCCACGATGAGAACAATGAGTTCAGTCAGGGCGATGTGGTAACTATCGAAGAGACCCGGCCGTTGTCCAAGACCAAGACCTGGCGTGTGTCCAAGCTGGTGGAAAAAGCCAACGAGGCTTAATTTAAAATTAAAGCTTGTGCATTTTGGCAAGTTTGAATAGAATGCGCGGCTTCGTTTCACCGTCGCTTGCGACGGCCTAACCCGAACGGGTTCCAAAACTAGCCGCCGCAGGCGGAAAAAGTTGGAGATTGAAAAATGATACAAATGCAGTCTGTTTTAAATGTGGCCGACAATACCGGCG
The DNA here is from genome assembly GCA_964404355.1 of uncultured Sideroxydans sp. Lineage (GTDB taxonomy): Bacteria > Pseudomonadota > Gammaproteobacteria > Burkholderiales > Gallionellaceae > Sideroxyarcus. The sequence goes on from CAYOJU010000158.1 coordinate 2,501, forward strand.
CACGTTCCGTCATGTGCATCAAGGTGCTGGGCGGTTCCAAGCGTCGTTATGCCGGCGTGGGCGATGTGATCAAGGTCAGCATCCGTGATGCGGCACCGCGTTCGCGCGTCAAGAAGGGCGAAGTTTACAGCGCCGTGGTGGTACGTACCGCCAAGGGTGTGCGCCGTTCCGACGGTTCGCTGATCAAATTTGATGGCAATGCAGCCGTGTTGCTGAACAACAAGCTGGAGCCGATCGGAACCCGTATTTTCGGACCGGTCACTCGTGAACTGCGTAACGAAAAGTTCATGAAGATCGTTTCTCTGGCACCGGAAGTGCTGTAAGCGGCAGTCGAGGATAAATCATGAACAAGATTAAAAAGAACGATGACGTGATCGTCATCACCGGCAAGGACAAGGGTAACCGCGGCAGCGTGCTGAACGTGCTGGATAACGACCGCGTCCTGGTGGCTGGTATCAACAAGGTCAAGAAGCACCAGAAGCCGAATCCGGTGAAGGGTACTTCGGGTGGCATCGTGGAAATCGAGAAGCCTATCCATATTTCCAATATCGCCATCTACAACGCGACCACCAAGAAGGCGGATCGCGTCGGCGTCAAGCAGTTGGAGGACGGTCGCAAAGTGCGCGTGTTCAAGTCCAACGGCGAAGTGATTGCGTAAGGGGTAAGAGCATGGCTCGTTTATACGACTACTACAAAAAGAACGTGACAGAACAGCTGATGAAGCAGTTCGGTTACAAATCCGTCATGGAAGTGCCGCGCATCGAAAAGATCACCCTGAATATGGGCGTGGGCGAAGCGGTTGCCGACAAGAAGGTGATGGATCACGCGGTTAGCGATATGCAGAAGATCGCCGGTCAAAAACCGGTGGTGACCAAGTCCAAGAAGTCCATTGCGGGTTTCAAGATTCGCGAAAACTATCCGGTTGGCTGCAAAGTGACGTTGCGCCGTGAGCGCATGTATGAATTCCTGGATCGTCTGGTGACGGTTGCGATTCCTCGTATTCGTGACTTCCGCGGTATTTCCGGCAAGTCATTTGACGGTCGTGGCAATTACAACATGGGCGTCAAGGAACAGATCATTTTCCCGGAAATCGAATACGACAAGATCGACGCATTGCGTGGTATGAACATTACGATTACCACCACGGCGAAGACTGACGAAGAAGCCAAGGCTCTTCTGTTGGCATTCAAATTCCCATTGAAGAACTGAGGGCGATATGGCTAAGACTGCTGTTATTAACCGCGAACAGAAGCGCCGCGACACAGTGAAGAAATTCGCTGCCAAGCGCGCTGAACTGAATGCGATCGTGACTAATATGTCGTTGAGCGAAGAAGAGCGCTTTGCGGCGCGTCAAAAACTGCAAGCACTGCCGCGCAATTCCAGCCCGGTACGTTTGCGTAATCGCTGCGCGCTGACCGGTCGTCCGCGTGGTGTGTTCAGCAAGTTCGGTTTGGGGCGCACAAAATTGCGTGAATACGCAATGCGCGGCGAAATTCCCGGTGTAGTCAAGGCAAGCTGGTAAGGGTGAATCTATGAGTATGAGTGATCCGATCTCCGATATGTTGACGCGTATTCGCAACGCGCAAATGGCGGAAAAAGTAACGGTGGTAATGCCTTCTTCCAAGATCAAGGCCGCCATTGCAAAAGTGCTGCAGGATGAAGGCTATGTGGACGGCTTCAAGGTCATCGACCATGACGGCAAACCAACGCTGGAAATCGGCCTTAAGTATTATGCCGACCGCCCTGTAATCGAAAAAATACAACGTGTGAGCCGTCCCGGCCTGCGCGTTTACAAGGGTAGCGAAGACATCCCGCGCGTGATGAACGGGCTGGGTATCGCGATTGTTTCCACCTCCAAGGGTCTGATGACAGACCGCAAGGCACGCGCCAACGGCATCGGCGGCGAAGTGCTCTGTATCGTCGCTTAAGGGGGGAACATGTCTAGAGTCGCTAAAAATCCAGTTGTCGTTCCGTCCGGTATCGAAGTGACGGTGGCAGCCGAAAAAATTTCCATGAAGGGCCCGCTGGGCACCCTGTCGCAGGAATTGAAGGGCAATGTGAAGGTAGAGCGCGAGGGCGATAAGCTGTTGTGCAAGGCTACCGACGACAGCGCACAAGCCGACGCGATGTCCGGCACGCTGCGTGCATTGCTGGCCAATATGGTTATAGGTGTGAGCAAAGGCTTTGAACGCAAACTGATGCTGGTTGGCGTGGGTTATCGTGCGCAAGCCGCCGGTGATGCGCTGAACCTGACTTTGGGTTATTCGCATCCCGTGGTGCACAAGATGCCCAAGGGTGTGAAGGTGGCAACACCAACCCAGACAGAAATCGTGTTGACCGGTCCGGACAAGCAGCAAGTCGGTCAAGTCGCCGCCGAGATTCGTGCATATCGCGAACCTGAACCCTACAAGGGCAAGGGTGTGCGTTATTCCGACGAAGTGGTGATCCTGAAAGAAACCAAGAAGAAATAATCGAGGTTGATATGTTGAACAAGAATGAAGCGCGTCAGCGCAGAGCACGCAAAACCCGTGCAAGAATCGCTGAACAAAAGACAGTGCGTCTGGCGATCCATCGCACCAATCTGCATATTTATGCCCAGGTGATCTCTGCCGACGGCGGCAAGGTGCTTGCAAGCGCCTCTACGCTGGAAGCGGAAGTTCGCAAAACTATCGGCAACGGTGGCAATGCGGCGGCAGCTGCAGCAGTAGGCAAGCGCATTGCCGAAAAGGCCAAGAGCGCAGGTGTAACAGCCGTGGCATTCGACCGTTCCGGCAACAAGTACCATGGTCGCATCAAGGCGCTGGCGGATGCCGCGCGCGAACATGGCTTGCAGTTCTAATCTGGGGTGAATCATGGCACAAGCTAAACAAGGCAAGAATCAGCAACAAGAAGACAAGGGCGACGGCCTCATCGAAAAGATGATCGCTGTGAACCGCGTGACCAAGGTGGTGAAGGGTGGCCGTATCATGGGCTTCGCCGCACTGACCGTGGTAGGCGATGGTGATGGCCGTATCGGCATGGGCAAGGGCAAATCCAAGGAAGTGCCGGTTGCTGTGCAAAAGGCCATGGAAGAATCCCGTCGCAAGCTGATGAAAGTGAATCTGAAGGAAGGTACGCTGCACCATGCAGTGATCGGTCGTCACGGCGCTGCCAAGGTTTACATGCAGCCGGCTTCCGAAGGTACCGGCATTATCGCGGGCGGCGCAATGCGTGCAGTGTTCGAAGCTGTGGGCGTGCGTAACGTGCTGGCCAAGTGCATCGGCTCCAGCAATCCTTACAACGTGGTGCGTGCTACGTTGAACGGTCTGAAGGCGCTGAATTCGCCGTCGGAGATCGCTGCCAAGCGCGGCAAGAGCGTAGAAGAGATTACGGGGTAAGTCATGGCAACCAAGAAGGCGCAAGCCAAAAAAACATTGAAGGTGACGCTGGTCAAGAGCGTTATCGGTACCAAGGAATCCCATCGTGCATGCGTGCGCGGTCTGGGGCTGCGTCGCATGCATCATACCGTCGAAGTGGAAGATACTCCGGCAGTGCGCGGCATGATTAACAAAGTGTATTACCTGGTCAAGTGCGAGGCGTAAATGCAACTCAATCAAATTAAACCTGCTGA
>CAYOJU010000159.1:0-2560 GCA_964404355.1 uncultured Sideroxydans sp.
CCGGGGTTCAAGACGGTACGGTTTACATCGATGGTAGGGGGTAGAGCATGAACGCCAGAAAATTTATTGCAGCCAGTTCGCGCGATGCGTTGAAGCTGGTGCGCGTCGAACTCGGCGAGGACGCCGTGATCCTGTCCAACCGCAAAGTGCCGGAAGGCGTGGAGATCGTGGCGGTGGCCGGTGCAGAATTGGCACACTTGAGCGAGACGCGAACGGTTGAAAGCACGGCAAAACCGCCCGCACGTCCCGGTAAGTTGACCGCGCAGGGGGCGAACCAGGCAGCTGCTCTGGGGGCCAAGGTGCTGGAAGCGAATACCAAACGCGAAAGTGCTGCGGTGCGCGAGAGCAAGGATACGACGGCAGAACAACAGTCGCTGTTGTCCGAGATCAAGACCATGCGTAACATGATGCAGGAACAAATGGCGCGGCTCTCCTGGTCGGATATGCAGAAAAACGATCCGGCACGCGGTGGCCTGTTGCGCGACATGCTCAATGTCGGCTTCAGCCCCATGTTGTCGCGGCAGTTGCTGGAAAAGATTCCGCCCGAAGGCGGCCTTGACTGGCTGCGTCGCCTGCTCGGCCACAACCTGCGCGTGGCAACGGCGCAAGAGGATGTGGTGGCGCGCGGAGGTATCTACGCGCTGGTCGGCCCCACCGGCGTCGGCAAGACCACCACCACCGCAAAGCTGGCAGCGCGCGCCGTGGTGCGTTACGGCGCGGACAAGGTGGCACTGGTCACTACCGACAGCTACCGTATCGGCGCCCATGAACAATTGAAGATCTACGGCAAGATCCTGGGCGTATCGGTGCATGCCGTACGTGATACCGAGGATTTGAAACTCACGCTGTCCGGTTTGAAGCGCAAGCATCTGGTGTTGATCGATACCATGGGCATGGGCCAGCGCGACAGCCGCGTGGCGGAACAGGCGCAGATGTTCGATGCGGTTGGCGTGCGGCGCCTGCTGCTGCTGAACGCCACCAGTTCCGGTGGCACACTGGATGATGTGGTGAAGATGTACGGCGGCACCAGTGTGATTGGCTGCATTCCGACCAAGCTGGATGAGGCGGTGACGCTGGGCACGGTGCTGGACGTGGTGGTGCGGCACAAGTTGACCATGCACTATGTTGCCAGCGGGCAACGCGTGCCGGAGGATCTGCATGAAGTGAATCTGGAGTATCTGCTGCATCGCGTATTCAAGGATGTGGGCAAGACCAACCCTGCGCTGGCCATGCAGGAAACTGAATTGCCGGTGTTTATGGCTGGGATGGGCAGCGCACAGACGATACGGGGGCAATATGCGATCTAATGTTCAGGATCAGGCAGCAGGGCTGCGCCGTTTGCTGACGCGATCCAGTTCGCGCGTGGTAACGGTGATCGGAGCGCGCGACGGTTTGGGGGCGACCAGCATCGTGGTGAATCTGGCGGCCGTGCTGGCGGGATCCGGCAAGGATGTGCTGGTGCTGGACGAAAACCTGACGCACGACAATGTGGCCAACACACTGGCACTGAAATCGCGCTACGATCTGTTGAACGTGGTGCGCGGCGACAAGACGTGGCAGGATGTGATGTTGCAGGGAATGGAAAGTGTGCATGTATTGCCGGTGGCACGGGCGATACAGAACTTGCCAAAGCTAAATGAGGCACAACGCGAACAACTGCTGGAATCGCTGATCGCAGCCGCCAGGGATATGGATGTGGTACTGATTGATGCGGCGCGCGCCGATCATTCAGTGTGTGCCAGCCTGTCCGGAGACGAGCCTTTGTTGCTGGTGCTGAATGCGACCGCCAGCGGCATCACCGAAAGTTATGCCTTGCTCAAGAAAATGGCAATGCATAATGGCAGGCAGGCGTTCGATATTGTGGTAAACAAGGTCAATAGCGAGCGCGAGGCGCTGGCCGTTTTCGATAATATGGCGCAGGTTGCGCGGCGGCACCTGCAGGTACATCTGGAATATCTGGGGTATATTCCGGTTGATGAAAAGCTTAAACGTGCGACACAATTATGCCGTCCGGTGATTGACGCGTTCCCGGCGGCTCAGGCGTCCTACGCGATACGGGAAATTGCACAAGGTTTAATGCGTGCACCGAGTGTGGCAGACGAAGGGCATGATGCACTGGGCGGAGTGATGCAACGCCTGATGCGGCAAACGCACCCGGCAAACAACAGAATGGCGACGATCCCATGAGAATCGCCAGCAATCTTAAGACGAAGGCCATGTATACGCCGAACGGACTGAACGATAAAGAAGAGTGTCTGATGGAATATGCGCATCTGGTCAAGCGCATCGCCCATCACATGATGCTCAAGCTTCCCGGTAGTGTCGAAGTGGATGACCTTATCCAGGCCGGCATGATGGGACTGCTCGATGCCGCCAGCCGCTACGACGAGCTGCGAGGCGCGCAGTTCGAGACTTATGCCGCGCAGCGCATACGCGGCGCCATGCTGGATGAGTTGCGCGGGGCGGACTGGTTGCCGCGTAGCATGCGTCGCGACATGCGCCGCATCGAAACGGCGGTCAGCCGCTTGCAACAGAAGCTGGGCAGGGCGCCGAGCGAGAG
>CAYOJU010000159.1:2660-6019 GCA_964404355.1 uncultured Sideroxydans sp.
ATGGACAAGCTTAGCCTGTTCGGGTTGCTGGTTGCGGTTACCGGCATTCTTGGGGGGCAATTACTGGAAGGCGGTTCGGTCAATGTATTGATGCAGATGGCCGCATTCCTTATCGTGTTTGGAGGAACGATCGGTGCGGTGATGTTGCAACACCCGATCGAAGTGTTCAAAACCGGTATCAGGATGGGGGGCTGGGTATTCTTCCCCCCGCAGATCGATACGCAAAAACTGGCTTACCAGATCACAGCCTGGGGCGGCGTTGCGCGCAAGGACGGGATACTGGCGCTGGAAGCACAACTGAAAAACATCGACGACCCTTTCGTACGCAAGGGCTTGCAGTTGCTGGTGGATGGCAACAGCGCAGAGAAAATACGTGAGGTAATGGATATCGATCTGCAGACTTATGAGACCTTGCGCTGGCAATCTGCGCGCGTGTGGGAATCGGCAGCAGGCTACTCGCCGACCATTGGTATTTTGGGGGCGGTGCTGGGGTTGGTGCATGTGATGGAGAACCTGTCAGACCCGGGAAAGCTGGGGGCGGGTATCGCGGTTGCTTTCATCGCCACCATCTACGGCGTAGGTTCTGCCAACCTGATATTTCTGCCCATCGCGGGCAAGCTGAAGATACTCATCGGCAGGCAAGTGAATATGCGCGAGATGCTGATCGACGGATTGTGCATGGTGGCAAATGCCGAAAACCCGCGCTTCATCGAAAACAAACTCAGAGGCTACATCGAGTCCTGAAATGGCGCGCCGCCCGAAAAGACCCGAGCATGACAATCACGAACGCTGGATGGTTTCCTATGCCGACTTCATCACCCTGCTGTTCGCTTTCTTCGTCGTCATGTATGCCATTTCTTCAGTCAACGAGGGCAAATACAAAGTCTTCAGTGTTTCGGTCAATCATGCCTTCGGTGCCAATGGCAAGGCGGGTGAAGGCAGTGCGGTTCATCTGACCGAGGAAGAAATCTATTTCAAATCGCTGGTCGACCGGCGCAATGCGCGCATGGCCGAGAAACAGCGCAAGCAGAACGAGCGCATGCAGACTCTCGCCAAGACGCTCAATGAGACGATGGACAAGTTCGTGAAGAACGGGCAGATGAATGTTTCGCAAACCGGTCGCGGCGTGGAACTGGAAATCAACGCCAGCGCGCTGTTCAATCAGGGCGAAGCGGATATCCAGCCGGAAGCCAAGAAAACACTGGCCGATGCAGCCAAGGTGCTGGTGGACAATGACTATGCCGTCGAAGTGGAAGGACACACCGACAACATGCCCATCAGTACCGCCCGATTTCCTTCCAACTGGGAATTATCTTCAGCGCGCGCCAGCAGCGTGGTGCGGTTGTTCATCGACCAAGGCGTGGCAACCAAACGATTAAAAGCGGTGGGTTCTGCGGATAATCAACCCGTGCAGTCGAACGACACTGCAGAAGGCCGTGCCCGCAACAGGCGCGTGACTATCACCGTGTTGGCGCCAGAGCAGGAAGCGGAGCCGGTCTCCGCAACTCCCACATCAGTAGAACAGCAATAAGTCAGAACAACAAAGAATATCGATTAGACGCTGCCCAGCGTCCTGCTGGTGCTGGGTTGGTTGGGCTGGCCGTCGGCACCGTACAGGCCGGCAGCGCTTTGTGCTGCACCGTAGAGTACGCCGAGTGCCTGCTGGTTGTAGCGCAGTTTGATCTGGATCAGTTCGCCGTTGGTCTGATTGAGGCGTTGCACATGAACTGCCAGTTGGCGCGCTTCATGCCATGTCGGCAGTCCCTGCGGGAAATTCGTTTTGATCCACTCTTCCACATTGCGCGGGCCTTCCGGCAGGTAGTGCCGACGTGCTGCGGAAAGCGCGGCGATCTTGTTGGCAAGCTGGATTTTGGTTTCGGCCAAGGGCAGCAGTTCTTCGGTCTTCTGGCCGAGCAGGGTACGTTGCTCGTTTTCAAGTAAAACGACGAATGCCCGTAAAGTGGCGCATTCGTCGTTCAGGCTGGACAGAAATTCCGTCGCGGTAACGGGCGGTTGTTTGTCGGTCAATGCTGGCTCGCTGTGATCAGTTCTTTTACGGTGCTGATCAGACGATCAGCTACAGCAGCGGAGTTCACCTGAAAACGCCCATCCGTAATCGCCTGTTTGATTTCGGCGACTTTTTGCGCATCCACCAGCGGCGTGCTGGCCATGCTGCTCTCGATGGTGCGCAACTGTGCAGTGGTCGTACCCAGATGCACGCTGGTTTCATTGTTTTCGGTGGCGCCCGCCTTATTGCCCGTTGTTCGTGCGGCTGTGGCGCGCGAACCCGTTTCCCCAACTTTGGGGGCGGGCGACGGATTGCTGGTTTTTTCGATCTTCATGGGGTAATTCCCTCTACACTGACTCGGTTATATCTAACATCGGCAGGCGGTCCGGAAACTTTAGGGTACTAACATAACTGTACTGCATTATAGACGCTTCATGGGCGCACTTCCACGCTGCCGTCTGCGGTTACCGTGCCGCTGACAACCTGGCCGGATGCCATCCGCACCTGCACGTTTTGTCCTTCTGCACCATTATTGAGCGCTTGTCCTGAAGAGCGGACGGAGAAGCTGTTGCCGCTTACCCGCACACCTGCCGTTTGCCCCTGTGCTATGAGATAAGGCGAGCGCAGCATGTCCTGGCGCAACACCTGGCCCGCGCCGATGGCGAATTTGAGCGTTTTGCCGATGGCTTGTACCGGGTCGATCAGGATACCGGGCTGCCCCAATTCACCGCTCTGCAGGCTGAAATCATTTGCGCTCAATATCGTGTTCTGCGCCAAGGGACGATTGGCGACCAGCATATCGGCGCTGACCCTGATGCTTGCCTGCAGGAACACAGACCAGCCGGGTTTCTCGTTACAGCGTACGCCGATGCTGGTTTTGCCGATCAATTGTGCGCCACTTGGCGTGAAGGCTTCCAGCGCGGTGCAAGCGCGCAGGATAGTACGCGAGTCGATGTCGCCGATTTGCAGGCTGACTTTGCCGGGTAGCGACTGCGTCTGTGTTTGCAGGTAAGCAAGCGCGACCTCGCGAATTTTCGCATGGCTTTGCGATGCAGCCGCCCGTGCTGGCGAAGTGCACAGCAGAAGTGAAGCAAGCAGCGCTAACCATAGGTTTTTCATGGTCATATTGTGCATCCGACGGGCATTTTTTAAAGCGCGAAATAAAACGGGTTTCTACCCTTATTCGTCAGATAGCGGATGACATGGGGTGATTAGTATGCAAGTCGTGAGGAAACCCTGAATTGAGGCGGGAGGGCAAGATGAGCAGCAGGATAGACCAGATGTTCCAGTTTCACCAGGCGGCGCTGAATCTGCGCGCGGCGCGGCAGGAATTGATTGCGTCCAACATAGC
>CAYOJU010000160.1:0-1601 GCA_964404355.1 uncultured Sideroxydans sp.
TTGATGAGCGGCATGAACACCAGCCGCACATCCTGAAGCAGGTGGTGCAGACTCTTGTCCCACTGCAGGCGGGCCAGCAAGCTGCGCAGGAAATACAACAGCACCTGGGTTCCTATCCGTTCCAGCCCATGCACCCCGCCAAAAAATCCGATCACGGGAAGTTTCGGGTCAGGATTCCCCAGGCTTAATTGATAGATCGGGAAGCGCTGTTCTCCCACACTGATCTCGGATGCGATCCGGCTCTGCAACTGGCTGCCGCCAAGCTCAATGATGCGCTCCAGCTCGCGCATTTCAGGCAGGGTTCTCATTACCTTCCGAGCCCATTTTCTGGTTGAATCTCCATCAAGATGACACATTCCAGCATTCCCCACCCTCCTCTGGCAACCGCTTCTCCGTGTGACATCCCCCGCATGTTCGCTCTATCCAGACTCCCGTTTGCAGCCGGTATTCTATTCAAAATTCACCGCGAACGAGCAATAGAAATATTACAGTTGCATCGAAAACGGTAATACCGTATATATCGTTTCAAAGAATACCAATTCCATTGATTGGAGGAACCATGGAACACCATCAATCATTTTCACCCGGACTTCTGTATTCGGTTGCGCCGGAAGACTTCCCCCAGCTCCATCTGAATGACGAATCCCATCCGGACGAACTCGACTGGGATGAAAACAGGACACAGGCAGGGGATGGGACTTACGCGGAAGCCGTTTTAACCTTTCTGAAGGTGACAGCCGCCAAATGGGGAATTATCCGGAAGTAAACCCATTTAAGGTAGCCCCTGAGGACTGTCATAAACCTTTCATAAAGGTTTAATCAAATATTCATGCGCGCGCGACATCATGCGCCGCATGAATACACCAAACGACATTCCAAGTACGGGCCGGTCGCTGAATATCGCACTGGTCACCGAAACCTACCTGCCCGAGGTCAATGGCGTCGCCATCACCCTCGGCCGCATGGTGCACGGCTTGCGCCGGCGCAATCACCGCATCCACCTGATCCGCCCGCGCCAGTTCAAACTGGATGTGGCGGCGAAAGAAGACAGCTACGAAGAAACGCTGGTCACCGGTATGCCGATTCCCGGTTACCCCGAACTGAAATCGGGACTGCCCGCCAAAGGCCTGTTGCTGCGCTTGTGGCGGCAAAATCGCCCGGACATCGTGCACATCGCCACCGAAGGCCCGCTGGGCTGGTCGGCCTTGTCTGCGGCACGCAAGCTCGCCATTCCGGTGAGCACAGATTTCCACACCAACTTCCACAGCTACACCGCACATTACGGCGTCGGACTGCTGAAAAAACCCATCGCCGCCTACCTGCGCCATTTCCACAACAAGGCAGCCTGCACCCTGGTGCCCACGATTTCACTGCAACAGCAGCTTGAGTTCGAGGGCTACAAAAATGTGTTCGTGGTCTCGCGCGGCGTGGATGCGGAATTATTCCATCCGGCCAAGCGCAGCGCCGAATTGCGCGCTTCATGGAATGCGGATGAATTCACGCCGGTGGTAATGCTGGTCAGCCGCATCGCGCCGGAAAAAAACCTGCATGTCGTTATCCAGGCATTCGAGCAGATGCGCAAGATCAACCCGCTGGCCCGG
>CAYOJU010000160.1:1701-5960 GCA_964404355.1 uncultured Sideroxydans sp.
CACATGCGCCACGATGAAAACGGATTGCTGGTGCCGTTCGCCGACACCGATGCCTTCGTCAAGATCGCCGCCGGCCTGATCACCGATATGGATCGTGTGCAGCGTCTGCGCCTTGCCGCACGCCAGACCGTGGAAACACTGACCTGGGAACACATCATGGGTGAAATGGAAGCCGTGCTGCTCGATACCGTACGCAAAGGAGGAGCTCAATATGTCCAACCTGAACTTTCAACTGCAACAGATTAGCCGCTGGGATGCGGAGCTTTGCGCTTTCTGCAACCGGCGCAGCCGCAACTTCAGCGTACGCAATTTTTTCCGGCTGACCAGCCGCCTGGGCGACGGCGTGTTCTGGTACACCCTGATGGCCGTGTTGCTGGTTCAATACCAGGCAGCCGCATTGCCTGCCGTATTGCACATGATCGCGGTCGGCCTGATTGGCACCGTCATTTACAAATACATCAAGGGCAAGACGCTGCGTCCGCGCCCGTTCAACGTTTATCCGGCCATTGTCTGCGCCGGCAAGACGCTGGACCAGTTCAGCTTCCCCTCCGGCCACACCCTGCACGCTGCCGCTTTCAGCATCGTCGTGCTGGCCTACTACCCCGGCCTGTTCTGGCTGGTGGTCCCCTTCGCCGTACTGGTCGCGCTGTCGCGTCCGATACTCGGCTTGCACTATCCCAGCGATGTGCTGGCGGGTGCGGCGCTGGGGGCGACGATTGCGGGAATTTCGCTGACTTTCTAAACTCATTCCCTTCTCCCGCAGGCGGGAGAAGGGTTAGGGATGAGGGTAGGTGCTCCACACCAAATTCCGTTTTTACTTATCACCCCTCACCCTAACCCTCTCCCGCCTGCGGGAGAGGGAACCGAATATGAAGTAGTCAAGCCTCGCTGAACACATCCTGCGGCAACGGAATACGGTACGCCAACTGTAGCGGCGTAACCAACTCGATGCGCTGGCGCACGGCTGGATCGTCGGCATGCGGGTTAGCATCCCACACCGGTTCTTCACCCAGCAGGATACGATCGATATGTGTGAGACGCGCGCTGGTCTCGCTCAGGTAGTAATTGAAGCGGCGCTGCATGCCGCCATCGAGCAGGCGCGCGCCGTGGTAGCACAGATGCGACAGACGGCTGGTTCTCAACAGATTTTCAGCCCCCGCCAGCATCGCCACACCGCGTGAAGCCAACGGCTTCGGGCAATCGAAATGCTGGGCCACGTATTCCGCCAGTTCGCTTTGGTGCGCGTGCATCAACTCACCCGGCTCGGCAAACAACTGCCCGCGGATATGCATATCCATCGCCCACTCACAGGCTGCGTGCGTCAGTAGCGGCACGTTGCCCCACATCTTTTCATGCGCCGGGACAAAGTGATTGTGTGCGATCACGTCCACCAGCAAATGACTGACAAAGCCGAGCGACAGCGCGTATTCCTCGTCGCTTTTGGCGTCATCCAGCAATTTGCGGGCACGCTGCCATTGGTGCGTGGTAGAGAACGGCTCACCCCATGGACGCTCGCTCAACAGCGCAAGATCGGGAAGGCAGGCACCGGCCAGCACCAGCTTGGGAAAGGACTTGATCGCGCGGCGATAACGCGAATCGGTGAGCGGCACCGACCACAATAGCAACTGGGCGAAATAGACGTGGGTGTAAAGCCCCCACGCGTTTGCATCCGCACTCCACAGCAGCAGCGGTATCCACCAGCGCCAGTATTTGAACAGACTCTTCATGCCGCGCAGTGTCGCCGTGGCATGCGAAACTTTAATGACAGTCAGGTGATTTTATTGTGACGCTGCTCTGCCATAATGGCGCACATATTCCTGTCTTGACGCCTGGAAGCCTTCAGAAATTCATTGTGCGGGATGAAGCGCAAGGAGCCGCGGAGCGAATGACGAGGCATATCGTGTTGATAGATGAGGAATGAGCGAGCACGCGACGCCGCGATTCGCCCGCACAATGAATTTATGGAGGCTTCCACATGTCCTGGTTCTTCACCAATCTAGTCAGCGAATTTCTGCTGCCGCCACTCAACCTGCTGCTCTTCGCGGCGCTCGGGCTGTGGTTATGGAACAAACGCCCGCTGATTGCGCGCACGCTGCTCACCGCTTCAGTCATTTTGCTGTGGTTACTCTCCACGCCCTATTTTGCCGAAGCCCTGCTGCATGGCCTGGAAGGCGAGCCCTATGTCACCGACACCAAAAAACCCTTGGCCGATGCCATCGTTGTGCTGGGCGGCGGCACCTATTTCCATGCGCCGGAATACGGTGCGGATACGGTAAGCATGGAATCGCTGGTGAGACTGCGCTTTGCCGCCAAGCTCCAGCGCGAAACCGGCAAGCCCATTCTGGTCACCGGCGGTGCACCGCTGGGCAACAGCACCTCCGAAGCGGAGCAGATGAAACAGGTACTGGTACAGGAATTCAACGTGCCGGTGCAGTGGGCCGAGACCGCTTCGGACAACACACTGGAGAATGCACGTCTGAGCCGCCAATTGCTCAAGCAGGCCGGCATCACCCGCATCTACCTGGTTACCCACGCCTGGCACATGCCGCGCGCTGTGCAGGCTTTCCAGTCCGCAGGCTTCCAGGTCGTCCCCGCACCCACCGCCTATACTACGCGCTACCAGACCGATTTGCTGGCCTTCGTCCCGAATGTTTATGCCCTGCGCGACAGCCGAATTTTCATGCACGAGTTGATCGGAATGTTCTGGTATCAGCTAAAATCCTGACACAAGCAGGACTGATATGGGAGCGTCGGCGTTCGCGCCGACATCTGGCATAAGTTGTCGGCGCATGCGTCGGCACATCATAAAAACAAACCGGTGAGGTAACACATGAAAGCTCGCATCAAATGGGTAGAAGAAGTTTCCTTTCTCGGCGAGACCGAGAGCGGCCACGCGGTTTTGATGGATGGTCCACCTGCAGGCGGCGGACGCAATCTCGGGCCACGCCCCATGGAGATGTTGCTGCTGGGAACGGGCGCTTGCACCGCCTACGACGTCGTGAATATCCTGAAGAAATCACGCCAGCAGATCACCGATTGCGTGGTGGACGTCCAGTCAGAGCGCGCCGCAACCGACCCCAAGGTATTTACCAAGATTCACCTGCATTTCGTCATCACAGGCAAAGACCTCAAGCGCGAGCAAATCGAGCGCGCCATCGACCTCTCCGCCGACAAATACTGCTCGGCATCGATCATGCTGGGGAAGGTTGCAGAGGTGACGCACGATTACGAGATTATTGAGGGATAGCACTTACTACCCCATGGCGAGGGAACTGCGTTTCTTCAACTCCCTCCTTATCTCTTGAAATCATCATAATAATGGTATATTTTCCATACCATGTTCGCATTTGAATTTGACGAATCCAAGAGTTTGGTCAACCTTTCCAAGCACGGCATCAATTTCATTGACGCACAGCTTCTATGGAATGACCCAAGCCTGTTAGAAATCCCGGCAAAAACGGAGGATGAGCCGCGTTTTTTGGTGATAGGGCTTATCAACGAAAAACTTTGGTCGGCCGTCATCACCTACAGAGGCGAAAATATTCGACTTATTTCTGTTCGACGATCACGAACTGAGGAGGCTGCTCTATATGAAAGCTAATAATTTTGATAAGCAATTTGACGAGGGTGCTGACGTTACTGCTTCTCTAGACTTAACCAAAGCAAAGCGTGTATTGCAAGCGCAAAAGCGCGTTAATGTCGACTTCCCTACGTGGATGATTGATTCGTTAGATCGAGAAGCTGGAAAGCTCGGCGTTACCCGGCAATCCATTATTAAGGTGTGGCTCGCTGAACGCCTTGAGGAGTCCGCGTCTAACACCGCATCGCAGCAGACGCGCAACAGTGCGGCGCACCGGTGATTTCAGGCTAAACCCAATAAACCGTCCGCGTCATCACCCTGGACATCCCGCGCATCGCCAGTTTCACCGGCAACGGCAGTTCTGCCGCCCCCAGTTGCACCGCCATGTCAGCATGCCCGACTTCATCCACATACATCTGCTGTGCCACGGCACGGCTTTTGGCGTCCTGCACCGGTAAACCATCCAGATGGCTTTGCAAGTGCGCGCCGACTTGGCGCTCAGTCTCGGCCAGGAAACCCAGGTTCCACTTGTCGCCCAGTGCACCGGCCAGCGCCCCCAGCGCCAGCGATCCGGTGTACCAGAGCGGGTTGAGCAGGCTCAGCCTGCCGCCCAGTTCGTACACACGATGCGAAGTCCAGGCCAGGTGCTCGGTCTCTTCCCACGCGGCCTGCTTCAGTT
>CAYOJU010000161.1:0-2910 GCA_964404355.1 uncultured Sideroxydans sp.
GCGGCGGGGACGCTGGATGAGGCGGATTTGGGTAGGGTGAATCAGGCGCTGCATTAAAAAACAGGACTGAGTGCTGAGTGCCGAGTAAATGCACTCTGGAGTGGAGAACGCTCAGAACTCAGCACTCACGACTCAGAACTGAGTGTTGGCTCAGTACTCAGTACGTTTACATTCCGAGTTTCTTCTCGGCCTTTACATTGAAGAAATCTCCGCCCTTCTTGACGACATCGTCGGTTCCCCAATCAATGTTTTTTTCTGCAGGTGCAAGACGGGGAATGTGCTTGGCGCAGTGGATGTAGGCCTCTTCAACTTCGAGCAGAAACCAGAATGCCGGTTTCTTGCCTCCCGTAGTGGCATTTTCTTCCGCAACTGCCTTTTGAATGCTCTTTGGCAATTGGTCAAACGCTCCCGTTTCGCTAAGGCGAGCCTTGCCATTGATGTGCAGGCCGATAGTCTGCTGAAAAAAATCCAGGAACAGCACGCCCAGATGCGGGTTTTCTTTCACGTTACCGCCGCTCGCCATGACGCCATTGCCGCGGTACTCGGGCCACAAGATATGTTTCTGATTCACCACCCAAACAAAGCCGGTACCACCCGAACGGAACGAGCAATCGCATTCGCCGTGAGTGTCGCTGCTCGCGACAAACATCATCGACTGTTGCGCGATGAATTCCTGCATGGCCGGATTCAGGTGATCCAGCATCTGGTTATTGTAAAAGGCGAGTGCTCGTTTATCGCTGCCTAACTCGATCTGCAGGGCGTGTTCCCCATTTGATCCGGGGAGATGTGGCTTGTTCGTTTCATGTTCAGACATAGGTATTCCTTTTGAATGCGTACCAAGCCGTCAAAGGCGAAAACCGGACAGCCACAAGCTGTGACTGCCCGAGTCCTTATTGCTTAAACGCAACTCACCACTTTTCGGCTTCTTCACGCAGCCCCAGTCCCAGATTCTGCAGCATTGGCGCGTTTTCTGCGCCCAGGAACTCCGCAGGCTCAGTGTCGCTCAGGTTGAAATGTTGATGCCAAGTCCAGCGGGGGACCAGCAGGGCATCTCCGGCTTCCCAGTCAACGCGCACGCCATCGACGACGCTGTAGCCTTTTCCTTTCAGGATATAGGCGATGGTTTCATAGGTGTGGCGGTGCTTGCGGGTTCTGCCACCAGGCAGAATTCCACCGATCGTTACGCTAACCGCCCGGCTGGGAAGGTCGACGATATGCACTGGATGTTTCCGATCTTCGCTGAATTTGTCGTTGGCCGCGTTCGAGGTGCCGGTAACATTCTTGTGAATACACGGCCGGGTCGGTTTTGCGGTCTCAATGGTTGCAATGGTTTCGCCGAAGTCGCGGGAAGAGTAGATGTAGTCGTCTGGTTTCATGGTCAATCCTTTCATGTTTGGTAAATTAATTGAATTGATGGTGTTTGCTATTGCTAGCGCGTGAACACTATCGAACAGGCTTCATGGCATTTGCCCTGGCTTCCAACGCATCGAAGAAGGTTCCCCGGATACTGAGCGCCATGAGCATGCCTTCCTTGATCTGCTTGCGGTTTTCGGGCTTGGCTGCATAGTCAATGGCAATTTTTGTCAATGCATCCCCATGCTGGTCATCAAGCGCGACGTGGGCATCAAAGAACACGCGATCCCGCAGCGAGATATCCAGATGGTTTTCGATTGCCTTGATGAAAGGACTATAGATGTACTTGACGATGTTTTCGGTGCCCAAGCCAATCGCACCGAGGGCGCGGCAGGGTCCTTCATGTGAACACACTGTGTAGAACAATTCACGCCACATGATTGCTTCGTCCGCATAGGGGGTCATTTTGCGATATTCCGCGCCTGCACCTGCAGCTTCCAGGTAGCGCCGAAAAAGTTCGGTATGGGGGACATCTTTCACCCATTCGAGCTCAATGCCAATGGTGGGCAGAATCTTGGCGTTATCCTCATAGACACGACCGCTTTCCTCA
Organism: uncultured Sideroxydans sp.; assembly: GCA_964404355.1. Lineage (GTDB taxonomy): Bacteria > Pseudomonadota > Gammaproteobacteria > Burkholderiales > Gallionellaceae > Sideroxyarcus. The sequence goes on from CAYOJU010000161.1 coordinate 1,964, forward strand.
ACCAGGTTTCTGATTAGCGATTTTCGGTGTCGTTCGTCTTCAAGCTGGGAGATGGTGGCAGTGAGATAGCGGATAAAGTCAAAGGTATAGGCAGAGTACTGAAAGACAAAATCCCTCATGGCGCCCTTGATGTCAGGGACATCGCCGGCGATGAGTTTCTGCAGGTACGGGTGATTTACTGCGCGATGAGTGCAAGCTTGTTCACATAGTGCGGTGACAAACTCTTGCGCCGTCTCGCTGGATGCTGACTTGCTCATGTTGTAATCCCCTCTCTATAACTATGTTAAAAACCCCCATATGCAACAGGGGATATAAAGCGTAAGCGATAGAATTAGCCAAAGTCAATGCAAGAATAAGGTTATTGGTTAATGTGTTAATTTTTAATGAAAAACTTTATTCATGTTTCTGTTTGAAGGATTTATTGCCTCTGGAAGAAAGCAGGGGCTGCTTCACGCCCCATTGAACACACCTCGATTCGCGGGAACCGGATTTTCAGTGTTCTTGTTTGTGTCAAGGGAGATCGATGATTGATGGTGAGGCAGAATTTGGCATATTGTTTATGGGGGGTATGTCCATGAATTCATGGCACACACCGTCTCATGTTTCCATCAGAAGGCCTGATAAGGCTGTCATGTATGTGGAAAGCCCAATAATAATAATTAAGCTCAAATCCGGCTGCATACGAAACTGTATCGAATGTTACAATCCCCCTGTTTGCGTGCCGAAAATTGGAAATTCCCAGTGATTAAAAAAATACTCGTCGCCAACCGAGGAGAGATAGCGGTTCGTATTGTGCGTGCGTGCTCTGAAATGGGCATCAAGTCGGTCGCCATTTATACGGATGCCGATCGTCATGCATTGCATGTCAAAAAGGCTGATGAAGCCTACAACCTCGGTTCCGAGCCGGTTACCGGCTACCTTAATGCACACAACATCGTCAATGTCGC